>MUGE01000057.1:0-6911 GCA_002900545.1 Thermoplasmata archaeon M11B2D
AGAATACTCATACCGTTTTTCAAGATTCTTTGTCGATATGACAAAGCAACCTCGTAAACTGGATGGTGCAATTGTCCGCTAAAACTCTCACTATCCACCCTACCCTTCGGAAATACGGTTCACAAGTTGGATACAGGTAGCATCAAATGTCCCCATTCTTTGCTGGCCAGTCTTTGATTATTGCACTGACTTTTACCTCTTGTTTCATCCGTTCCTAGTATGCATGGCACACTAGGTACTACTTCCTCGGCTTGCATAGATTGGCCTTCTTGCGAAGGTGGTGTTATGTTGACTTCACACCTTTCCCAACCTTACGATTGGTTATCTGGGCTATGCCCCAAAAACATTCGCACATTCTAAGTGCTATTTATACGATTGTCAATGGTTTTTTTTCATCAAATATGATTTTTTTTTTACATATCGACAATATCCAATGCTTCGATTTTCGCAATCGCACGAATATATTTCTCAGTACGCTTGATATCAGCGGCACCAACATTATTCCCAAGACGGCTCAAATTGGCATTATCTTTCAAATCAGCCAGTTTTACCGCAATCGCAGACCAGTTCTTGGTAGCAATCAGGTCGTCAATGTAGGCATCATACGGAACACCTTTTTTGTGGGTCAACGCACGAAGAGCATCGACAACACGGGGAGAAAACCCAATTTTTTCCAAATCCTCAAAGGTCATATTGGTGTCTTCAACAACATCATGCAACAACCCGATTGCGGCCAGTTCGTAATCATACGGCCAAACGACCAACAAACTGGCCGCGACGCGAATCGGGTGAAGAATGTACGGCGCACCACCCAAATCAACACTTCCGTTATGCGCTATGGCAGCAAGATACATCGCCTCATCGAACACAAGATTTGAACCAATCAACTTATTCATCTTTTTCTCCAACAACCACGAATAAATATACAGAATAGTTCTAATAAAGTCAACCTATAAATAAAATAGACCGTTGGTATTTATTCGAGACAATAAAATGAAATCATTATCGCAAGTAATTGATATTAATAAGAAAATATTGACCGATATGTTCGATTTGACCGAGGAATTGGACTTTATCGTCGGGCTAGACTCCGTGGAACATGTCGTGGAACAATATGAACTGGACGAAGTTTCTGGTGCAGCACAGCGCACATCAACAGACCCAGCCAGATTAGCGGGATATCAGCCATGGCAAGGAATTAGTGGCGACACCGAAGAGGAAAGGCGTTCGTCTGCGGAATCCGCATGGTTACAAGCGCATGAAAAGGCACTAGAAGCCGAAAAAACATATTCGCGGCTATTGAAAGCAGTTTCACCAAACAACACGAAAATTCTCGTCGATTTCAAATCACTCGATTCGTTTATTGACAAAGCGGTTAATCGCGGAAAAGACCCAAAACAAATTCACGATGTGTTGCGTGGTGCCATTCTTGTTCCAGAAAAACACGATGTGCTGGATGTGGTAAAGCGTCTAAAAAAACGCGCGGTTGTTCAATCATATGAATACAAAGACGAAAAAGCAGACCCAGAATATGGCTATCGTGGCTCACATCATTTCAAAATTGTTGTGGGTGATATCATCGCAGAAGTACAGGTGATGACAAAAAAACTATGGGCATGGAAAGAAGAAGCACACAAAATCTACACGAAATATCGTTCACTGAAAGACTATGACGCGGACATCAAAAAACGAGACTTGGAATACAGCAAGAAGATTTTTAACTTAGCAAACGCATCAAAAAACAGAAACAAGAATAAAAATATCAAAGACCTTCGTCGTGGTGCTGGTAAATTCAATAAGGCGAAAACTACAATCATGTATCGGTGATTTGGAGCGGGTAGTGAGACTCGAACTCACGACCTATTGCTTGGCAAGCAATCGCTCTAGCCAACTGAGATATACCCGCATAACTGGTGCCCATGATAGGAGTCTAACCTACGACCTTCCCAATACCAATGGGATGCTCTAACAACTGAGCTACACGGGCAAAACTGGAGCGGACTGGGGTAATCGAAACCCACCCTACACGGCTTGGAAGGCCGGTGACCCACCTTGGGCTAGCCCGCATATTTGTATTTATGTGGCGGAAGCGGACGGATTCGAACCGTCGGAACCCATACAGGTTCATGGATTAGCAATCCATTGTATTAACCACTCTACCACGCTTCCTATTCGGAGAAATTTGTTTGTCCGGCTTTAATCCGAAATGTCGTGATTCTATCGGACAACTGGTCTCGCAAAGAATAAACAAAAAAATCAACATATGTCCTGTCATTATAATCAAGATTGAGCAATTTGCATTTGTCAATGAATCTACTAATCCATCTTGCAGCAACCATGCATTGTTCTTCCGTATCGCACGAATGAACAACCCTAACCGCCTTTTCCAAGTCAACAATCAACGACTCGTTCATGCTATATACCTTTTTTGGTGGGGGCTGTAGGATTCGAACCTACTCAGCTTTCACATCGAATTTACAGTCCGACTCGGCTCTCCCACTCCGACGAACCCCCAAATTATTTCAAACATCCGACTCAATGTCGGCCATTTCCTGCTGTGTTCTTTCGATTTCTTCGTCAATACTTTTCAACAACACACTCTCAACTCGCTCACGAAGACTTCCGTTACCGTTGTATTTATTTTTCAATCCATAAAACCGCGCAACCCGATTTTCCAAAAAAACCAACGCCTTTCGCACATCAACAGTTGGAGCACCGTGATATGAAGCAAGCATGTTGTATTCATCCAACTGAGAAACCAGCAATTTTGCTTGGGCATTCAAATCGCCCATGTAATATGTTTGAGTTTTTATCGCCTGTCTGAATCCGCCAACAAATTGAGCGCTTCTTCGCCCGCCTTCATATGAAAGTTCATCAGCCTCTTTTTCATCAACATTTACATGTTCAGCATGTTTGTCATTCATAAAAATCTCCAAATAATAGTACAACAACAATGGTAGGCTGGGTGGGCATCGAACCCACAATGACGCCAAATTTTAAGTCTGACCGATATTCCAATTCTCTACCAGCCCAAAATGGTGTCTAGTCTTGGACTCGAACCAAGAAGCCCTTACTTTTGAGGAAAGGAGGTATACCAATTCCCATCAACTAGACGACATAGATGATATAAATGGTGGGCAAGAAGGGACTCGAACCCTTAAAATTTGCGTTCTAAGCGCAACATGTATGCCAATTCCATCACCTGCCCATTAATATGGCGTCGCTGGTAGGACTCAAACCTACGACCGATTGCTTAGAAGGCAATTGCTCTATTCAACTGAGCTACAGCGACATAATTGGTGGGCAGGGACAGAATTGAACTGTCGACACCTTGTGCTTCAAACAAGTGCTCTACCTACTGAGCTACCTACCCACAAACAAAAATTATTTATGTATTGTAGCGACTTTTTTTCGCCTGTCAATCGTCTTTTTTTTGATTTTATTCTTTCTTTGTGTCTCGGTTCGTTTGGTGTGTCGCCATTGCCCATCAATAATATCAATCAAACATCGCTTGCCATTTGGGTATTGGATGCAATGTGTGTTGGAATGGTCACCCAACCCCTTTTCATATTCCAAGCTTCCGGTACTGGTTCCTGTCTGATACACACCTTTCACGATTCTCGCGCCATGCGAATGCCCAATAACCATCTTAGCGCATGTGTTTGCCAAACCGCGCGCGTTACCTTTTGCGCCATTTACCCCAACATCGCCGTGTTGAGAGTAATCAACCTCACCAACAACAAACCGCTCATTCCGACTCAAAAACTTATTTTTGCATGTCAGCCTTGGTTCCAAATACAACCTGAATGGGTCGTAGTCTCTATCTTCCAGAATCGCCTGTCTTACAGCAACATTCAATTCCGATATTAATAGTGCATTTTTGTGGTCTTTATTTGGGTCGACAGTATTAAGCCATTTTGTTAAATGGTCGTGGTGGTTGGATGCAACAAAAACAGAAACCGCATAATTCGGCGTCGTCTCATTCACATACGCGACGCACTGGTCAAGTTCTTTCCGATAGTTATCATCATCATTGTGAAACTTTTTGAATTGCAACATCGGGTCTTTCGCGTGATGGTGGCTTCCGGCATACCCATCCAAAATATCATTTCGAACAATCATTCTTGGTTTTAGCGTATTAACGATACTATCTCTATTTGAATATGTGGCTCGCTTTACAGAATCCAACACGAACTTTGCATGTTCGTCTCCAGGCGCCAACACTTCAATATGGTCGTATTTCTTGGCACCTCTTGGGGTGTAGTGATATTCCAAATCATAAAAACTACCATCATCACCAGCATTCAATTGACGAACAAACGAATGTGAATCACCAATTGTCTCAACAACAATTGCACCCATCACATGATGAAACTCGGCCTTTTTGCCCTCGTTTGTTCGCGAATAATTCTTAACAGTAACCGCGCCAGTCGTATACATCTTTTTTGGCATGGTGTTTATAGGAGTAGCAACCGGCTCCAACGCCAACTGCGGATGCGCAAAAATAGTCCACCTGTGTCCACCAATAGCGGCCTTCCCCGACAACGGATTGGCCATAGTAGCACCAATTCTGGTACCGGCCATGAGCATGATATTACCACCAAGATAGATGTCATCGTCAACGAAGAAAGGAACGATGGAATCATCCCACCACTTTTTTCTTTCTTTGTTGCTGGAGAATGCGGTTACATTTTTGTATGGAACAGGAACAATAATAAGAGTTGCATTGTTGTGGTCGCAATATTTCTGTAGGGATAGCAGATAATCCTGCCAAGCCTCGGTATTGTTTATCGCGGAAGTAATGACGAACTTATTGTGCTTGTTTTTCTTAACAAGCAACTGAATCTTCTTGGCATTGTCATTGGCCAAATCAACATCATAACCATGAGTATGCTCTTCGCTTCGGTTCTCAATCATGCTCGTTTTACAAACAGCACAACGGTATCGTTGTCTACCATGTTTGTTTGTATCGTGCAAATGCATCGGCTTTCCGCAATGATTTGGTCGTTTTTTGCTCATATAATATCAACCACCATGATTTTTTTTATTTCGCCTTTTCCTGAAAAACTTCCTACCAAATTTAGCATTCTTTACTGCAAATTCATCAGCAGCAGTGGATGCAGCAAACGCGTCCGGTTTCAATGTTGGCGCAAACCCAACAGTACCCAGAATATAACCAGTCGCCTCTTTCACAACAATGTTGCTTAACTGGTCTTTGTTTGGGTTCAAATCCAAATGAATCTGAAACCTGCGAGCACCAACAACATCCATGATTTTATATGCGATATCAGCAGCCTTGTATACTTCGAACATCAATTTCTGCCGAACGCTTCCATAATACGGTTCGATTTTAATGTCCTTGAAAATCTTTCCACCATGCTTGGAGTCAAAATGCAAAACAACAACTGTCGCATAAACAACATTGTCCCTACATTTTTTTGAATCGGCACCAACATATATCGAAGTGGTTTCAGTGCTTTCTTCAATCGCCTTTCTGATTTCTGCAACATCAAAATCAACTTCTTTCATGGGCATAATATAAATCCGTGTTATGGTGGGCGATGTCCGATTCGAACGGACAACTTGCACTAATCTGGTGCCATGCCAAGGTATAAGCTTGGTGTTTTACCAATTAAACTAATCGCCCACATTTCTTCAAAGTTTCAATCACTAGGTTTCGATTGAAAATCACCGCGTTATCATCAACATCAAAACCAAAATGTTCAATATCGACAACCTCAATGGTAAATGTTTTTGCAAGCTCATAGTCTGCTTGCTCAAACAAATGGTCGCCATTTGCAAGTTCATCTACGGTATATTCAATCGTTTTTGCGGATGGCTTTCCTGATTGTGAAATTTTCACAGGCATCAGTCCGCCTTCCTGTTGTGCCCATTTCTGTAACGCAACCTTTGCTCGACGATTGAATGTATCGACAGTCACACTCCAATAATCGTTTGGATAAATGCGTAGGCGAATAAAACCAACGCTAAGGATTTTTTTGATAATTTCTTCCCGCGCCTTACCTTCTGTTCCAACAACTTCATTGTGTTTGTTATAGATGGATTCGACTTCTTTTTTAGAAATTAAGAATTTGGTTGGCGAAGCCGCAACCAATTCGATGTGTCGTTTCAACCCACCAGATACAAGCTTACCCTTGGGGTCAATCCAATATGCAATAGACGCCTGAGACATAACATCCTCTTGATAAAGTGGTTGGAGCGGGGGGATTCGAACCCCCGAAGCATTTCGCGTCAGATTAAAAGTCTGATACCTTTGACCACTCGGTTACGCTCCATTATTTAACAACCCATAATTGGCGGAAGGGGTGAGATTTGAACTCACGGAAGGATTTCTCCTTCGCTGGTTTTCAAGACCAGTTCCTTAAGCCGCTCGGACACCCTTCCAAAACCTCGATTATAACAGCGTGTTATTTACTGTCAATACCATATTTAGCGGAAATGTCGGATTCTAAACAAAAACACATAGACTTAAACGATTCCACCCTGAACAGGCACATTTTGGTGTTGCTTCCAAAATCGCCTCCAATGACTTCCCTGTGGTGTTTGTCTTGCCTAATAGCCGACATCAGGTCTATCGTAGAAATCAAATATACGCCCACACGCGCGCGCTCATGCAGCACATACGCCCACGCGTCCGCGCGCGTAGACGCAATACCAGAAGATTTGCCCCTGCATTCATACTCAACGGCCACATTTCCGGTATCTGCGGCCATGAAATCTTCTTTGATTTCGATGGAATATGTCTTGCCATTGGTTGGATGCTCCACCAACAAGTCAAAATCTTTGGTGTCACAGAAATCAATTATTTTGAAATTTCTTGATTTCAAAATATCAGAAACCACCGTTTCTGTATTTTTCGCGAAATCCAAATCTTGTCGAAAATTGTAATT
>MUGE01000058.1:0-6834 GCA_002900545.1 Thermoplasmata archaeon M11B2D
ATATATTTTTTGGTACAGAAAGGATATTTATGATGTAATTTACATGCATTACGATAGAAAGAGATATAGGTGTATTACTATCAAAACTCAAAGAGGTTTTTCTGGTGAGGCGTTTGATGCAGTGATGAAAAATGCTCAAGAACTGGTTTGACACGATCCTTGGAGAACTGGAACTCATCACAGAGAAGACGAATCGCTGCATCAGTATCTATTTTTTCCCACTGAAGGCAGTACGTTGTTGAAACTGCAGGTTTAAGAAATATCGTTCGTAAGGTCTCTATATCATTTGATGAGAGACGCGGTTCGGGAAGGTCGTCTAAGGCTTGTTCAAGACTTCCTTTTTCTTTAAGTAGTTTAAGGCTTTTTTTGGGGCCGAATCCTCTCACTCCATCATTAAAATCCGTTCCAACAAGCAAGGCGATATCAACAAGTTGTTCTCGTGAGATTTCAAGCTTCTGAAGACCAGATTCTAGATGAATTCTTTCAGGGTGAACGCTTGTATACGCCTGTTTGTTTGGCAGTTTTCGTTTTTCCGAAGAGGTTAAGTTTCGCACCAAGAGAGGCGCACCGAATAAAAGACAATCAAAATCCTGCGACCCGACTGCGTATGCATCTCCCTTCTGAACCATGGAGCTTGCCTGCGCTTCGCCTTCCGATGGTGCTTGAAAAAAGGGGATCCCAAGCACTGCAAGGAGTTGTTTGCTTTGTTCAATAATATCGCTTGTCACCCGAGATGTTTGTTGCGCCTTTGTTTTCGCTGTTTCCAGATCACCTCTCTCTAATGCTTCCTTCCATTCGCGCTCCGCCTGCTCTTTTCGCTGCCGTCGCTGCTGGATAGTTCGAGCCTTTAATGGATGCGGCTGCCCATCGAACACGTACACCGGACGGATCTGTGCTTCCACCATATGTGCCGTCCGATACAGCAGTCCAGAGAGATGAGACGTGATTCTTCCTTGTGAATCCTTTAACGGGGTCCCATCCCGCTGACGGATACTGGAGAGAAACTGATGAAGGATGTTATGTGCATCAAGAACGATGATGCGGTTTCCGAAATCCTCAAACGCACATGGCTCCTTGGTGAACAACTCCCCGAGATCAACGCCCATGAAACATACACATCAGTTCACGGGATAAATGCCTTTCTGACACCCGATACGTTTAAACAAGGAAGGCAGATTCCCATGTTCGATGAAACGAGACCTTATCTCCATGGTAGATGTACAAGACGACCTCCACGATATCATCAGACTAAGCATGAACCTCAAACGACAGGCCAAGAAAGGGAAACGGATTGAACATCTGAAAGGAAAAACCCTTGGGATGATCTTTGAGAAACCCAGCACCAGGACACGAGTTTCTTTTGAGACCGGTATGACCCTACTTGGTGGTCATGCGATCTTCCTTTCCACAAGCGACATCCAGCTCGGACGCGGGGAAAGCATTCAGGACACCGCACTGGTACTCTCCCGCTACGTTGACATGATCATGTATCGTGCGAAAAGCAACGATGCGATGAAAGAGCTTGCGAAACATGCGACCGTACCAGTCATTAACGGGCTTGATAACAAAGAACACCCCTGTCAAGTGATCACCGACCTGATGACCATCCAAGAACACAAAAAAACACTTGCGGGACTACAGTTCGTGTACATCGGTGACGGGAACAACAACATGGCACATTCCTATCTGCTTGGCTGTGGAATCGCTGGGATGAACATCCGCATTGTGTCGCCAAAGCACTATTGGCCACCGACTACCTATGTTGATGAGGCGAAAAGACTGGGGGGTACCGTAGAAATCACTGATAACCTTAAAGGTTCAACCAATGGTGCTGATGTCATCGCAACAGACACCTGGGTGTCTATGGGCGATGAAGCGGAAAAAGAAAAACGCATCAAAGAGTTCAAAGGATACACGGTTGACGAGACACTGATGGGTGCAGCAAAACCAGATGCTATTTTCCTTCACTGTCTGCCCGCATACTATGGCTATGAGGTGACAAAGGAAGTCGCACATGGACCGCAATCCGTGATTTTCGATGAGGCAGAGAACAGGATGTGGGCACAGATCGGGATTATGGTTGCGCTTTACCGGTTCATGTTCCCGTAGGTGACCAGAATTTCACTTGCTACGGTCCAGGCAGGCAGCATCTCCGAGTACAACGAGAAGACCGCAGTGGTGATTGTTTTCATATCGGTATGAAACGAACCAGAAGGAAACCCACCGATAATACAGAGAAAATCGTGTGTTTTCTGCTGTACCATCTGACTGAAGTACGTCTCAAGTCTCACCGGTGTACCTTCCTTTGAGAACGCGATGACTATGTCTGCCTCGTGTTGCTTGATGATTTGAGAAAGGGAGAGGTTTTCTGTTAAAGATAGCAGCGGATGAGAGCGGTCAGGCACGACATGGTTCTGAAAAAGCTGCTCCAGAAGGCCAAGGAATCGTTCGTAGTTTCTCATAATCCGTGTCTGTGGATTAACAGTAATAACCATATCGTTTCTGGTATGAATCAGAACCCGTAACTGACCTTTTTTATTGACGATGGACTCCAGGGCAGTCAGTAAAAAGAGATGGGTGATATCCGGGCGTCCCCGACGTCGCCCTTCTGGAAGATGTGTCATGGCAGCATGGTCATAGTTCGAATCAAGAAGAATCTGACTTGGTGGTTTTCCCCTCTGCTTGGCATGGGCTAGTACGGCGGGATGACGGCACAGCTCAGCTGGCATCAGTTCAAGCTCAGATTCGGCCAGCATCAGCGTCAACATATCCATGCCTCAACTAAGGATTTCTTCCAGCTGATTCTTCTTTATCGCATAGCGTATCTCTTGTGCAATCCGCTGACCAGTGGAAAGGTTCGGTTGTATCAACTCTGAGTAGGCAGAGCCGGCAATATATGGGTTGGTGCCTGCGACGATGCGAGCAGAAATCTCAAAGACTTTAAACTCCAGGTCCTCCGTGACCACCGTCTCAAGGCAGAATGGTCCGATGATGCCGCCGAAGAGCTCAAGGGATTTTTCCACAACTGCTTCTCCCATCTTAAAGACCTGCGGCAGCAGTGATTCCCGCATGACGATCGGGATGTTTCCTGTGACGACAAACGTCGGATGAATCCCTAGCTCCTCAAGCTCCGCGATAGATCCAAGTCGTTGCACTTCATCAATCGTTGTCTCATCACGGCGGTCCATGGAGAGTAACTGCAGACTTCCCTTGGTTAGTTTATACGCATTGTCCTGAATTGGGGAGTAGAAATAATGCAGATAATACCTGGTTCCCATCACGAACTCTTGGATTGTGTATGGCTTATCATGTTTCACTCGTTTGGAGAACTCCGCGAATGTTTTTGCAATAAAAAATCCTTTTCCTCCTTTTGCACCATGATATTTGACGATCACAGGTTTTTCGATGTTCCTTGGGTCTTTTATCTCCTTTGGCATGGTAATGCCAGCGCCCTCAAGCCAGACCCGCTCCTTCTCACGGTCCGACTCCCACATCAGCACATGCCGGTTGCCAAAGGTTGGTATTTGCAGGTTAAGGAAATTCTTCGGGCCAAGATACTCGACAAATGATCCATGGGGGATTACAACCACATTTTTTTGTCGTAACTCCTCTACATATTTTGCGATATCCTTGTAGTTCTCAACGATAAAAAATTCATCAGGCTTTCCCAGGGGAAACGCATCATAGAATTTCTTTATCTCGCCAACGGAGATTCCCAGTGTCTTAAACCCTTCTTTTCTAGCGCCATGAAATATCTGAAGACTCGAATGTGAACAGACGGTCGCAACGGTGAGGTTTTTTGTATCATATGTAGACAGTAGTTCTTTGATATGCACTTCAGTCATATCTCATCTGACTCCCAAGACGAGGATAACGCAGCGCCTTGTTTTATCAGTTTCGATGAAAAAAAGAATGCAAGGCAACGATGATCGTTAGAACCGTTTTTTTGTATCCCGCAGACCTTCGACGATTTCTTTGCCAAAATCAGTGAGACGATACAACTTAATGTCCTTATGTTTGCCTCCCTCGATCTGTTCGACAAGATTCAGACTCATCAAGGATTCATCATCCCGATAGCGTGAATTCATCCCGCGAATCGCTCCAATCACATTGGTCGGCGTGGTCTTGACGTTGTATGCAATCTCAGATGTGTAACTGCCACTTGGGCTTATCTCAAACAGGTAATCTGCGATCTTCTTCCGCACGCTACTTCTCCGAAGCGACCTGATAATAAGAGGCTTTAACATCTCTGGAGAAATAACTGCTTTCTCTCCATCCAGCATCCCATTCCACGTAGCGGGATTGGAATTGCGTTTCCCATTAATAAATTAATCGGTTCATGGTTCCTTATGCAGAACATCTCTGTCGAATGAAACGAAACAGATAAATGCTTGTTTTTGTTTACCGGGTAGTAGGATGGGATACGCATGTCGATCAAAAAAGAACTCCTAAATGAATTGACAGAACATCAGCTCAAGCAACTAGCAGAAGCAAAAGGCATCACCTTTAAACTCAACAACGTCCAAAAGAAATACTATCAGAACTGGGCTGAAAAAGACAAACTTGTGGATTTGATGACAACGAACAGCCAAATCACTGTACCTGAAATAGAGAAATTCATCCAGCAAAAGAAATATTAAACAATCACCGACTAGTGTTTACGTTTATTTTTTTACAATACTTTTGGATGAGACAGCGACTGCAGAACGGTGAAACCGGTACGCAGATTGTCTGTCCAAATCTCACAAACAAATCGTTGAAATCGTCCCAATATTTTTCTGGCAGAATTTTTTTAAGAGCGTGTTCTGTTTCTTCCGGGGTCTTGGTTTTGATCCACCCAAGTCTGTTTGGGATCCGATGACAGTGGGTATCGATTGGGAGATATCCATGCTTTTTATGACCGTAGACCATGACGATGTTTGCAGTTTTTCTTCCGACGCCTTTGAGGGCGAGTAGATCCTCAAGGGAATCGGGTACTTCACCGTTATACTTCTCAAGAAGTGTTTTGGATATCTCCTTTATTCTTTTTGCTTTGGTTTTATAGAATCCGACAGGGTAAATCAAGGCTTCTAGCTGCTGATTTGGAAGCAGAAGGATCTTCGCAGGAGTATTATATGTGGTAAGCAATCGCCGTGATGCTTGTTCGGTTACCTCATCTTTGGTTCGAAGGCTGAGAAGACAGGAGATAAGCGTAACAAACGCAGTATCTGGTATCTTGTGTTTTTTCCGTGAGACGACTGGTTGTTCATACGGACGCATCTGTTGTTTTATTGATGAAAAGATTTCATCGAGGAACGGAATGGATTGTGCCATAGACCCCCCTAAAACAAACCTCGGTTAAAAAGACATTCTTTTGATGGTATTCGAAAAAAAGGAGAAAAAAAAGAGGATTAGCGACGTTTTTTTAGCAGAATGAACGCCACGCCACAGGCTACAAGAACTGCCAAAACTTCGAATCCAGGGGTGCTTGGTTGTGATTCGCTTCCATCATCAGTTTCATCGGTTCCATCATCGCTAGTCCCATCATCGGTATCATCATCACCAGTATCACCAATGAATTTATCGTTTGGAGCCCAATCTCCCCACCATTCGTTCATTTGATCTCCAAATGTCGTGGTGTATTCAACAGCATATCCCCAGAGTTCTACCTTGGATGTATCACCAAGGACATCGAGGACAACACTAAGGGCATCTGCGGAAACGGTGACATTTTGTTCTGAAGTAAAATTCATTCCTTTCATACCAAAAGCGGCACCTTCTCCGTTTACATATGACACCATATACACAGTATCAGTGCTATTGTACCACATATAGTAACCAACTTTTTCAGATGTCTGAATAGAACCATAGACTTTCAGAGTTAACGTTATTTTATCATCGTTAATCGCATAGGAGATTTCTTTGATATCAATATCGGGTTTATCCGCAATATTTGTTCTCCATGACCATACAGTCCCTGTTTGGGACCAATGATAGACGTCACCAGCCCCATCGGTGATTTGTTCTGCTGATGCACTAAAACAAAAACACATCAGTACACATATTCCTATCGCTACTGCATTTCTTACTTTCATGTGAAAATTCCTCTTGAAGTGCGAATAAGACATTCTTTTTTAAAGATATCGGAAAAGTAACAGTAAAAAATTCACCATCGTCATATCACCTATTTAACAATAAATAAAAAATGTTATTTTCTTTGATTTTTTCCAATTGGGATAGGATTGGATATCTACTCTATCTCTTCTGCCTTCTTTTTTGATCGGCGCTGCATTTCGATGACATCGTGTTCTTTTAACACGTTCCGATTGACAAGTTTCATCATAAGAATCTCATTGTGTTCCAAAAGAAAGATAAGCTTCTTTGTATGCTGCTCTACTTGTTCCGATTGCTTTGTGATTTCTTCTTCTCGTTTTTGAAGCAATTGTAAAGTTTGGTTGATCTTCTCGGTTTTGTTTGTCGTTAGCTCTTTGAGCACCTCTGAGAGTCGTTGCGAAACCTCTTCGATTTGTTTTTTTAATACTGATTCGTTTTCTTTCCTAATGTCCGAAATTGTCTGATTTTTGAATTCTTGGATGTCCTGAAGTTTTTTTATGACTTCTTTGTACTCGCCGACCTTCTCCTGCAACAGACGAATCTTTGAATCCTCCATCGCCAACATTTGTTCAATCTGATTGCATTTATCAGTAAATTCAGCAATCTTCATTTGCATGTATCCTTCCTTCATACTGAGCCATCCTTGCTAAGGATGATGGAATAAGGAGGTGTATTATTTAATATATTTCTTTTCCTTTTTTATTGTTAGAAGAATGTAACAGTGTATTTTTACTTTTTTTT
>MUGE01000059.1:0-6774 GCA_002900545.1 Thermoplasmata archaeon M11B2D
TCGGTTTGTTATTGCTGGGATCGGGGATATGATGCCTCGGCTAATCGAGCAAGCGGTCCATCTGGGCATCTCAAATAAGGTTATTTTTACCGGGAAACTTACTGAAGAGGAAGTTAAACATATCTATAAGATTTCAAGCATCTATGTCATGCCGTCGGTCAGTGAGCCGTTTGGTATCACCGCACTTGAGGCCATCTCTGCAGGAACACCGACCATTGTGTCAAAAAGCGCTGGTGTCTCCGAGGTGCTGAAGAATTGTTTCAAGGTGGATTTCTGGGATACCGATGAGATGGCAAACAAAATTATCGCACTGTTGCGCTACGGTTCTTTACGGGACACCATGAGGCAAAGTTCAAAAAGGGAAATACAATTATTTACCTGGGACCGCGTCGCAGAACGGACGCTGCAAGTCTACAGGGGTCTTGCCTAATATGCCATCGATATGTTTCTATTTCGAAGTACACCAACCAGTTAGACTGAATCATTTTTCAGTGTTTAACATAGGAAATACAAAAGACGTCCATTCAACGTATTTTAACCAGCAGCTCAACAAAAAGATTTTTGAAAAGGTTGCAAACAAATGTTATCTCCCTACCAATAATTTATTACTTGATTTGATCCGTCAGTACGATGGGAAATTCCGTATTTCCTATAGCCTGACCGGCACATTTATCGAATACTGTGAGAATTATATACCAGAGCTTATCGATAGTTTCAAGGAACTGTTTAAAACAGGAGCTGTTGACCTTATTGAGGAGACCTATTTTCATTCTCTGTCAGGGCTTTTCGATGAGCTTGATGAGTTTGAGGATCAAGTCAAGATGCATCGGCAGATGGTCCAGCGGATCTTCAATTACAAACCAAAGGTGTTCCGGAATACAGAGGCTATCTATGATAATCGAATCGCACGAAAAATAGCCGACCTAGGGTATAAGGGCATCATCACTGAAGGAGCAGAGAAGATCCTTGGCTGGCGTTCATCGAATTTTGTGTACAAACCTGTCAACGCAAAAATTAAAGTCTTGTTGCGTAACTATAAGCTTAGTGATGATGTCGGATTCCGATTTTCTGCCCGTAACTGGCCAGGGTTTCCCCTTACCGCTGATAAATATGCTGATTGGATGTCTAATTCCTTTGGCGATGTTATTAATCTGTTCATGGATTATGAGACATTCGGGGAACATCAATGGACAGAAACCGGTATTTTCGAATTCCTCAGGCATCTCCCTGGCGAAGTACTGAAACATGATAACCTTGATTTTGCTACTGTTAGTGAGGCTGTAGAGCGCTACAATGCGGTTGGTGACATTGATGCACCTTGGGCGATTTCTTGGGCAGACGAGGACAGAAATGTCTCAACATGGCTTGGAAACAACATGCAGATAGCCTGCTTCAACGAACTGAAGGACATTGGACAGAAATTAAAACGAAAGGGAGACCGTGACCTTCTGTACATCTGGAGATTACTGCAAACATCAGATCATCTGTATTATATCTCAACAAAAGGTTTTGAGGATGGTAACGTCCATGCATACTTTAGTCCCTATGACGTCCCGTATGATGGATTTATAAACTATATGAACATTTTACAAGACCTAAAGGAAAAAGCAGAACATCGGTGAGGAGACACACCCGGACATGAAAATTGTGCATTTTTCTTGGGAATATCCGCCAGTTATCTATGGTGGACTTGGTACCTTTGCTACCGAAATTACAAAAAAGCAGGTTGAATTTGACCATGATGTTACCGTACTATCCCTTAACAAGGACAATGTTCTTGGTACATCCGATCAAATTGACGGCGTCGAGATCTATCGACCCAAAACACTTGAAATGAGTAAACCATTCTACCTCTGTGCAGACCATGAGCTTCGGTCATGGGGTCCGTATTTTAAGTTTTTTTCTGATGTGCTGAGCTATAATCTTATGTCTGCCTCAAAACTGGTAAACGGCCTTGTCCGGAAGAATGGACGGACATTTGATATCGTTGATGCACATGATTGGCTTGGTATCATGGCGGGAATGGTCGTAAAAAAAGAACTTAACCTGCCGTTAATTTTCCATGTGCACTCCACAGAGGTTGGTCGATCAATTGGTAGAGGGTCTCATACGATAAAGGATATCGAATATGAGGGTGGCCAAGTAGCAGATTGCATCATTACCGTCTCCAATGCCATGGCAGACGAGCTTCTTAAACTTGGATTTCCACAGGATAAGATACGGTCCTGCTGGAATGGAGTCGACCCACAAAAATACGACCCTGCACGGGTTTCAAAAGAAGAACGACTCGCTGTCCGGCGTAGTTATGGTGTTCAAGACCACGAAACCCTTCTTTTTTTCATCGGTCGTCTGGTCACTGTGAAAGGTATCGATAAACTAGTGCAAGCGATGCCTTTAGTGCTAAAAGAATTCCCTACAACGAAATTACTGATTCTTGGGATTGGGGATATGGAACACGAACTTCAATCCCTTGCAGATGGATTGGGCATCCATGACCAAGTCATAATGAGAAAAGAGTTTGTCAACGAACAAGAAAGAATACGCCATTACGCTGCAGCAGATGTTGTCGTTCTCCCATCGTTGTATGAACCATTTGGAATCGTGTGCACTGAAGCATTATCTATGCAAAAACCAACGGTCGTCGGTGCACGAGGAACAAACGGGATGCGCGAGCAGGTCATCCCCTCTGGTGAGAAACAATGTGGTATCCATATCAATCCTTTTGAACCAAAAGACATAGCTTGGGGGATCATCCAAGTCCTTCAATCACCGGATAAAGGGGTGCAATGGGGAATAAACGGCAGACAACGTGTGCTTGATGAATTCAATTGGGATGCTGTGACAAAAAGAACGCTTGCCATTTACAAAGAGTTCATGCGATAAGTTTTTTCAATGATAATGTATATCCATTTTTGGTAGGAGATGTCCATGAGAGAGTGGATTGTGACAAATGGACTTGGTAGTTATGCGTCTTTAACTCATTCTTGCGAAACCACAAGTAAGTTCCATGGATTGCTTGTTGCAAGTTTAGACCCACCGGAGCGACGATGGATGTTTGTATCCAATGTTATTGATAGGATACAGATAAAAGACCAAGTTTATCCGTTGAAAGACCAAAAATATAAATTCATGTTCGATTTCTTTCCTTCACTTATTTATGACATCGATGGAGTGTGTCTGAAAAAAACCTTTTTCATGGAACATGGAAAAAACACCTCCATCATTAAATACACAGTTGATACAAATACCCCTGTCGTTCTTTCCCATGTTCCCGTGGTCAACTCCAGACATTTCTACGACATGACCTCACCCGGGTCTGCTTCATTTTCTCAGAACGTCGTGGACCAAGGAGTGATAGTTACACCAAGTAACAGTAATAAAAAACTAAAGATATTATTGAGAAATTCATGTTATCTCCCAGACGGATATTGGGAAGAGTTCTTCTATAGGAAAGATAAAGAACGAGGTGACTCTTGGCGTGATCATAATTTTCACATTGGAGAGTTTCAAGTACCTCTGAAGAAATCCACTGAATATTATCTCGTTTTTACTATTGAAGAAGAACTGCAGGATAATCCAGCACATATCTACGATAGGGAAATGCAACGGAAGCAACGATTATTGACACAGGCGATGCTTCCTCAGACTTGCGATAAACTCGTCTTATCCGCAGATTCCTTTGTCGTACAAAAAGGGTCTGGGAAATCCATTGTTGCAGGCTACCATTGGTTTAGCGACTGGGGGAGAGATACCCTTATTGCGCTCCCGGGGATCACCCTGGTGACGAAATGGTTCGACGATGCAAGACTCATTCTTGAAAGTTTCGGCAGGTACTGCAAGAACGGATTGATACCAAATGTGTTCTCTGAGCGTGATTCTCAGCCTGCCTATAACACCGTTGATGCATCGCTATGGTATATAGATAGGGTCTATCAATATCTAAAATATACAAATGATTTAAAAATCGTTGATAAACTCTGGCCAGTGTTACAATCAATCATTGAACATTATAAGAATGGAACTGACTTTGGCATCCATATGGATGATGATTTTCTCATCAGCCATAGTGAAGGTCTCACATGGATGGATGTCAAAATCGGGGATTACTATGCAACACCACGATCAAAAAAAGCAGTAGAGATCCAAGCCTTATGGTATAACGCACTACGAATCATGAGCACGCTTGCGTCGTTCTTAGGTAAAACCAATCACTATAGTGACCTGGCAGAGAACGTCAAACGTAGTTTCAGAAATCAGTACGATCATGCATACGATGTGATAGATACAAAGGATCTCTCAATGCGTCCAAACCAGATTTTCCTTGTCTCGCTTGATTTTCCTATGATTGACAACCAGATGCAGGAATGGATTGTGTCTGAGGTACAGAAGACGTTGGTTACTCTCTTTGGTTTACGGTCCCTTTCACCTCAAGACCCCCAATATAAAGGAACGTATCTTGGGAATCATCACAAGGATATCGCTTATCATAATGGTACGGTATGGCCATGGTTACTGGGACCGTTTATCAAAGCGTTTGTGAAAGTAAAAGACTACGAACCAGCACAGAGACGATACGCCTATAAGAATTTCCTTCAACCAATGCTTGACGTCTATGGTGATTCATGGGATGGGTCTTTGCATGAAATCTTTGATGGTGACCCTCCCTATTCTCCCCAGGGATGCATCACGCAGGCATGGAGTGTTGCTGAAATATTACGTACCTGGGTAGAAGATATCGAGAACATCACGCCAAAATATGAGTCTCTTCTGCTACATGAAATAGGCGTTTAGCACGTACTGCTCAATCATCCGGTTTGTGTTGAAGAACGATGCGTTAATGGCGATGCAACTTCGCATGGTTCGTATCCAATTATCCCGGTCGTTGTAGAACTTCGGAATGATCCACGTCTCAAGTTTATTGTACAGGTCGTTTCGATCATTCTCATCATCGGAATCACGTTCGTTTGATTTTCTTGTCCCGATTGCCCATCCAGTGATATTTTCAACACGCCCCTCAATCCACCATCCATCAAGAGTGCTGAGCTGAGGCACACCGTTATGTGCTGCCTTCATCCCTGACGTCCCTGATGCTTCTTTAGGTCGCCGCGGTGTGTTCAACCAGACATCGACTCCTGCTGTTATGAGTTTTCCCATCGCTATATCATAATTATGAATATATGCTATTTTTACATCCCCCTGGATGTTCTTCATTGTTGAGAAAATCTTTTTGATTGCTTCCTTCCCAGAACCATCTTTTGGATGTGCTTTTCCTCCATAGATAATCTGAATAGGTCCCGCTTTCTTCCCAATCGTCATGAGCCTTTCTGGATTGGAGATGAGTAGCTCAGGTCTTTTGTATGCAGTCTGTCTGCGGGCAAATCCAATCGTAAAATGATCATAGTTCATCCCCACGTTATAGCGGTTGTTTACAAAATCAATCAGTTTCTTTTTTGCTTCCATATGTGCTGTCCAAATTTCAGCTTTGTCAATACCAAATGCCCCTCGTAGGATGTACGGATCAGAGCGCCAACCGGGAAGGTTTTTGTCAAAAACACGTTGGAACGGCTCAGAAACCCATGTTGGAGTATGTACGCCATTTGTGATTGAATCAATGTCATATCCTGGGAACATCTCTCGAGATACTTCCCCATGTTTCTTTGCCACACCATTGACATAGTGGCTGAAAAAGAGTGCAAGCCTGGTCATATTTAACTTATGTTCAAAGGTGAACTCATGCAGAAGTGAGTCTGGCAGTAAATCACCAATCATTGATCCTGCCAACGATAAGTCGAATTGGTCATGCCCTGCAGCGACAGGGGTATGTGTTGTAAACACACACTGATTTCTGACTTTCTCAACGTCCTTGAATTGGTCGTACAGTTCCAGGGTTCCTAATGCAGCATGTCCTTCGTTCATGTGGTATTTGTCAATGGTCCGATAGCCTAATGATTCAATGGCGCGAACACCACCGATACCTAACACGATTTCCTGCGCGAGACGATATTTGTTATCTCCTCCGTATAGGTATTTCGTTATCTCCCTGTCGTAGGGTGAGTTTCCCTCTACATTGGTATCAAGGAAAAAAACTGGTACGATATACCCACTTGCTCCTTCCACAGGATAAAACCAGATTTGTATCGTTACGTCTCTGTTTTCAATTTTTACATTTGTCTTACAGGGGAGTAGTTTTAAAAAATCATCGAGGTTAAAATTATATGGAAGTTCGATTTGATTTCCATCCATATCAATTTCTTGATAAAAATACCCTTTCTCTGAAAGCAGTGTCACTCCGACTATCGGCACATTCAGATCAGCACACGATTTCAAGGTATCTCCCGCAAGAATCCCAAGGCCACCACTGTAAGTCGGAATATTCTCGTTAATCCCGATTTCCATAGAGAAATACGCAATTTTTGGTTTTCCACTTGATCTGTGTATATTCGTATTTTCTACCCTGTTTTCCAACGCTGCCGTCTCCATTGCTCCACCTTCATTATGAAATAAATTTTCAAACGAAATGATACTCTGAACTTCTGTTTGGTTTATCTTTTTTTCTCTTTTTGTTATTTTTTATGAGTACATGATACCGTCGTAATCCGTTGTTTGTTCTTGTTTATGACCCGTGGAATGTTTTACGGTTCTCCGTTGTTGTTTAGATCCAACAAAACGGAAATCGTTCCGTAATAATCTGACGTATGTTTTATCTGGAAGCATGTCAAGTTTTGCAATTCCTTTGATTTGGAATTTTTTTAACACCCGTTCGATTTCTCTTTG
>MUGE01000060.1:0-6756 GCA_002900545.1 Thermoplasmata archaeon M11B2D
ATAATTGCTGTTTTCATGGGGGATTACCAATGAAAAACATCATCATCAAAGGAGCACGAGAACACAACCTAAAAAACATAAATGTAGAACTACCAAGAGACACCTTCATCGTCATTACAGGAATCTCTGGTTCCGGGAAATCCACACTTGCTTTTGACACCCTCTATGCCGAAGGCCAACGACGCTATGTAGAATCACTCTCAGCGTATGCACGCCAGTTCCTAGGTCTGATGAATAAACCAGATGTCGATAGCATAGAAGGATTATCTCCTGCGATTTCTATTGAACAGAAAACAACAAGTAAAAACCCCCGCAGCACCGTCGGCACCATCACAGAGATCTACGACTACCTTCGGTTGTTATTCGCACGAATAGGTATTCCGTACTGTCCCACCCATAACATCAAGATCGAGTCCCAATCTCCTCAGAAGATATCGGAAATGATTGCAGCGGACATACAGGGAACCGTCATCGTTCTCTCACCGGTCATCCGTCAGCGGAAAGGAACCTACGAGCAACTGTTCAAAGACCTCAACAGGGAGGGATATACCAGGATACGAGTAAACAAAACAATCCATAGAACCGATGAGAAGATTACCCTTGAGCGGTACAAAAAACACGATATCGAAATAGTTATAGACCGTGTCAAAACAACAGATGCTACCCGCCTCACAGAAGCCTGTGAACATGCCTTACAGAAATCCAATGGACTTTTAATTGTGTTGGATGAAACAGGTGGGGAACATATCTACTCATCTGCACTGGCATGTCCAGTATGTGGTATGGTGTTTGAAGAACTCCAACCACGAATGTTTTCTTTTAACAGCCCCTTTGGTGCATGTGAAGCCTGCCATGGACTAGGAATCAAGATGGAGTTTGACCCTGATCTTATCATCCCGAATAAAGACCTTAGTATCGCTGACGGTGCCATTGCGTTATACAGGACGATTCGGGATGGTTGGAGAAACAATTATCTTGGGGCTGTTGCAAAGCATTACGGCTTTGACATATTCACCCCAATAAAAGACCTTACTGATCAGCAGTATACAGCAATCATGTATGGATCATCCGTGCCGATACGGTTTACCTTTCACATGAAAAATGGTGATGCCCACTATTCCCACGTAGGGTATTGGGAGGGTCTTATCCCCCAATCAGAGCGTCTCTTTAAACAAACTGAGTCGGAATACCGAAGACAAGATATGGAACGGTTCATGCGTATCTCCCCTTGTCCGGTCTGTAACGGAAAACGCTTAAAACAAAAAATCCTCTGTGTGAAAATCGCCAAGAAATCAATCATCGACATCACCGATATGTCGATTAAACAGTCTCTTGATTTCTTCGAAACAATACGATTGACAAAAAAACAGCAGGAGATCGCTTCTTTAATATTAAAGGAGATCAAAGCACGGTTGAAGTTCTTAGATAACGTCGGGCTTAACTATCTAACACTCTCCCGAAATGCCGGTACACTTTCTGGTGGCGAGTCACAAAGGATACGGCTTGCGACCCAGATCGGGTCAAACCTCATGGGGGTTCTCTACATCCTTGATGAACCCTCTGTCGGGTTGCATCAGCGGGACAATAAGAAGCTTATTCAGACACTCCAACGGTTACGGGATTTGGGTAATACACTTATTGTCGTCGAACATGATGAGGAAACAATACGACATGCTGACTATGTCATCGACATGGGTCCAGGTGCTGGGATTCATGGAGGTAAAATAATCGCAAGAGGGCCACCAGGAGAAATTGCGCGACATCCTCATTCACTCACTGGGCAGTACCTCTCCGGTAGACTCTCCATTAAGGCTCCTGAAAACAGACGTCATGCAGAGACCTACATCCGGGTAAAAGGATGCCGGGAGAATAATCTAAAAAACATCGATGTCAACATCCCCATCGGCGTTTTTACTGTCGTTACCGGGGTTTCTGGAAGTGGTAAATCAACGCTGATTTATGAAATTATTTACAAAGGTCTGATGCGTCAGCTCCATGATTCCCGAAACCGTCCAGGCATACATGATACAATAGAATGCGATTCTAAGATAGACAAGGTAATAGTCATCGATCAAAGCCCGATTGGCAAGACACCACGGAGCAACCCAGCAACCTATACGAAGGTATTTGATGAGATTCGCAGAATTTTTGCCATGACCCCTGAAGCCAAACTCCGGGGGTATAAAGCAGGTCGGTTCTCATTTAATGTGCAAGGAGGTCGATGCGAAGCATGCCATGGAGATGGTCTTATCAAGATAGAGATGAACTTTCTCCCAGATATTTACATCGAATGTGAGGAGTGCAAAGGAAAACGATACAACAAGGAGACCCTGGAGGTGCACTACAAGGGAAAAACCATTGCCGATGTCCTTGCGATGAGTGTGGAGGAGGCGTTAGCTCTCTTTGAAAACATCCCCTACATCCGGAAGAAACTGGAGACGCTCTCGCGGGTTGGGTTACACTACATAAAGCTTGGTCAGAGCTCCACGACCCTTTCTGGTGGGGAGGCGCAGCGAATCAAACTAACACGAGAGCTTTCCAAGAAAAGCACAGGACAGACATTATATCTTCTCGATGAACCGACAACCGGCCTGCATTTTCACGATGTCAAAAAGCTCATCGATGTCCTTAATGATTTGGTGACAATGGGCAATACCATCGTTGTCATTGAGCATAACATGGAAGTGATTAAGTGTGCGGATTATATCATAGATCTTGGTCCAGAAGGTGGTGATCTTGGCGGGGAAATCATCGCTACAGGAACCCCTGAAGAAGTTGCATGCACTAAGAAAAGCTACACCGGTCAAATCCTTCGACCGTTGCTTCGTGAGAAGAAGGTATGTTTGACATAGCTACGTTTCCAACAACCCCCGGGTGCTATCTTTTCCAGGACGTTACCAAGAAGATTATCTATATCGGAAAAGCAAAAAATCTGCGAAAAAGAATACAAAGCTATTTTCAAAAAAAGCAAATCGACCCAAAAACCGGCAGTCTCATAAGAAACATCGCCTCGATTTCGTTTATCGTGACAGATACCGAGGTTGAAGCACTGATTTTGGAAAACACGCTTATAAAAAAACATCAACCGAAATACAATATCAATCTGAAGGATGCAAAAACCTATGCCTACATCCACCTCACAGACGAACAATTCCCCAAGTTACGTATTGCACGACAGAAACAAGCAGATGGAGCATATTACGGTCCGTTTGTCTCTGCCTTGGAACGCGACCATGTGTTGCAGTTCCTTACAACAACGTTTGCATTGCGCACCTGCAAAAAACTCCCGAAAAAACCATGTCTTCGGTTCCATCTCAAGCTCTGTGATGCCCCATGCATCGGGGCGATCTCAAAACAAGAGTACGATATGAAAATACGAAACGTTCGTCTTATTCTTTCGGGGAAATCAACGGCATTACAAAAGAAACTGAAGCAGGAGATGAACAGAAAATCCCAACGATGCGATTTTGAAGGAGCGTTACTCCTTCGAGATCAATTAATGGCGATAGAGCATCTTCAGGATCATCAGAAGATGCAGCGACAACGTACTTTTGATGAAGACATTATTAATTTTTATATCAAAGATGAACACGTCTATCTCATGCTCTTTAACATATATAAAGGGACTCTCTCTACGAAAAACGAGTTTGTCTTTAGATATACTCCTGATTTTTTAGAGGAATTCATCGTGCAGTATTATTCAGAGAACCCAATCCCCAGGGAACTGATTGTCCCAAAGACACTCTCTGAATCTGTCGTAATGTTTCTTTCGCAGAAACGTAAGAAAAACGTCAGTATCATCGTACCGAAAAAAGGAACAAAAAAACAGCTGCTTGATCTCGTGGTAAAGAACATCGAAAGCACGTTTTTTGGGGATATAACAAAGGTTGAGGAACTCAAACGTACACTCCATCTCCAAGAATCACCCGTGGTCATTGAATGTTTCGATATCTCCCATTTGTCTGGGACCTCTATGGTTGGCTCCATGGTGCAGTATCGCAATGGAAAACCAGATAAAACCAATTACAGGAGATTCCGTATACGGACGGTCCAGGGCATTGATGATGTCGCTGCTATGTCCGAGGTGGTACGACGACGATACACTCGGTTACAGCAGGAGCACGCGGCATTGCCACAACTTATCATCGTCGATGGGGGGATTGGGCAACTTAACGCTGTGATCCGTGAGCTTGAGAAAATCGATTTGAAAATTCCTATCCTTTCCATCGCAAAACAATTTGAAGAAATCTATCTGCCTGGCTTCCCACAGCCACTTCATCTTGGGAAAAAAGAAAAAGCATTGCTATTTATCAGGGAGATACGTGATGAGGCGCATCGGTTCGCGATTGCGTATAATCGACTGCTACGGAAAAAAGAATTGAGAGCATGACGAGGTTTAACTTACAAACAAATTTAACTCCCAAAGGATCACAGCCAAATGCCATCAAAAAACTTGTTGATGGTATTATGAAAAAGTATGCTGCCCAGACATTGCTAGGGGTCACGGGATCTGGGAAGACATTTTCCATGGCGCATGTGATTGAGCAAGTTCAACGCCCTACGATTGTCATTGCCCATAACAAGACGCTTGCGGCTCAGCTTTACAGTGAATTTAAGGAGTTTTTTCCTGACAACCGGGTGGAATATTTCGTCTCTTATTATGATTATTATCAGCCGGAGTCGTATCTCCCTCAGAAAGATCTTTACATCGAGAAGGATGCAGATATCAACCCAAAGATAGAACAGATGCGTCTTGCTGCGACCGCTTCACTGTCATCACGGCAAGATGTGATCATCGTTGCATCGGTGTCCTGCATCTATAATGTCGGAAACCCCATTGACTACAAGGGGCTTGGTTTTGAGATACGGAAAGGCCAGCGTATCCCAAGGAACACTCTTCTGCATCGGCTGCTTGATATACAGTATGAGAGAAACGATGTCGAACTTTTACCTGGTCGTTTTCGTGTCAAGGGCGATACTATTGACCTTATCTTGGGGTACTATCAGAACATCTATCGGATCGAGATGTTTGGGGATGTGATAGAATCAATACGGGAGCTTCAAAAGAACACTGGTGACGTTGTTGAGGTGTTGAACTATCTGTTTATTTATCCAGCGAAGCATTTCGTGATTCCTGAGAGTAGTCAGAAACGTGCGATTGAGTCCATCAAACAAGAGCTTGAGCAACGACTCCCCCAGCTTCCTGCGTTGGAGGCACATCGGTTGAAACAGCGCACACTGTACGATCTTGAGATGATCCAGGAGACCGGGTTTTGCAAAGGGATTGAAAATTACTCACGGCATCTTGATGGACGAAAACCAGGGGATAAACCGTACTGTCTGCTTGATTATTTTCCCTCTGATTTTCTGATGTTCATCGATGAGAGCCACCGTACAATCCCACAGATCCATGGGATGCATCATGGGGAGTTTTCCAGAAAACAAAACTTGATAGAGTACGGCTTTCGTCTGCCTAGTGCGATGGACAACCGTCCGTTGACATTTGAGGAATTCGAGCAGTATATGCATACCGTGGTGTTTGTATCTGCAACACCAGGTGCTTATGAGCTTGGGAAATCACAGCAGATAGTTGAGCAGATTATTCGACCCACTGGTCTGGTTGACCCTCCTGTAGAAGTACGTAAGATCCAGGGTCAAATCCAAAATTTGATTGGTGAGATCCAGACCACGGTGAAGCATGGTGATCGAGTGCTGGTGAACACGTTGACGAAAAAACTTGCTGAGGAGATGTCTGAGTATCTCGCGGAGAAAGGGATACGGACACGGTACTTACACTCGGAGATTGATACTCTTGAGCGGTCCGAGATCATCCGTGAGCTTCGGTTAGGGACGTTCGATGTGTTAGTTGGAATTAATCTTCTCCGCGAGGGGATTGACATCCCGGAGGTTGGATTCATCGGCATTCTTGATGCGGATAAGGAAGGGTTCTTACGTGACGAACGTAGTTTGATTCAGATCATCGGCCGTGCCGCCCGTAATGTGAATTCAAAGGTGGTTTTGTACGCTGATGTCCTGACTGATTCTATTCAAAAGGCGCTTGCGGAAACCAACCGCAGGCGGACTGTTCAATTGCAGTATAACTCAGAACATGGTATCACTCCAACAACTATCATCAAACCAATTAAGGAAAAGGTCGTGGAAATTACTGCTACCAAGCATATCCCGCGAAAGGAGGTTCCTGTGGTTCTTGTCAATCTCGAGCTTGAGATGAAAAAAGCGGCTGACGACCTTGACTTTGAAAAAGCGATTGCGTTGCGCGATCGTATCAAGAGGCTTCGGCAATCGATGATGGTATAAGCTTTTATGATAGGGTTTCTTCTTCGATTATGGTACCTTTGATTCCGACGACAATTGATCTAATCGGTATTTTTCTTGATGCCTGGGATGCTGCTTGTTGTGCCAATGCAAGCAGTCCTCTGCAACAGGGTACTTGCATGGTCATTACAGTAAGAGACGAGATGTGTGCGTCATCGATGAATGTGGTCAGTTTTTGCATATAAGAATCAATGTTCGTATCTAGTTTTGGGCAGGCAATCACAAGGCATTTTCCCCTGAGATACTCTTTATGGAAATCCCCTAATGCATAGCCGACACAATCCGCTACAAGCAGGACATCGTTGTCTTGTATGAAGGATGCATGCGGAGGGATAAGGTGAAATTG
Source organism: Thermoplasmata archaeon M11B2D (assembly GCA_002900545.1). Lineage (GTDB taxonomy): Archaea > Thermoplasmatota > E2 > DHVEG-1 > DHVEG-1 > SM1-50. The sequence continues at coordinate 6,683 of MUGE01000060.1, forward strand.
AACGGGCCAGTTGGTAAGATGCGACGGTCGTATGCCATGTTCGGTTTCCTGCGGTTTTTTCTCTGAGGAGAACT
>MUGE01000061.1:0-6741 GCA_002900545.1 Thermoplasmata archaeon M11B2D
TGTTAACTCCAATTCGATCCTCTTCGAGATAAGCTTATCTGGTGAACGAAGGAAATCAATACGGTCCTGCATCTCCTTAAACGAGGTAAACGGCTTTTTTTTCCGCTCCTCAAGGATCTCCAGCATCATCTTTTTCCCCAGACCAGGTAACAGCTCAAGGACATGGAACCGTGTTGAGATCGCAGACGCCTCGTTGAAGAACTTGACGTAACGCTCCTCGTTGTTATGGACGATATCCAGGAGGACATAAGGGAGTTCCCCATGGGCAGTCGAGGTAAGATCCTCGAAGTTGATACGACCCTTTATCTTCTCTATTTTTGTCCGCAGTGCCGGGTCTTTCCCGACATAAATACGTTCACCGATGGTAAATGTCGCGTCTCTCTTTGGTATCAACTCAAGAAACGTAAACTGGCTTTCCCCGATGCCGTAGACGATCGGATTTCGCTTAAAGGCTGGGAGATCCCCCCGTCCTTTTGCCAAATAATCCAGGACATAGACATAATCTTCCATGTTTACCAACCCCCACCACTATTCAAGAGAATATTTATTCACAATTTCTAGTATGTTTTTTACGTCTTTGTCATTTGGCGTGTATCGTTCTTTTGCAAAAATAGCTTTGACATCATCCTCGTTTTTCGGGAGAATATCTGCTATTTTGAAGGCCTGTAGTTCTTCGACATGATCAAGTTTTCGCAATTCAGTGATCAACTCCTTGGTTTGCTTTGCGGAAAGTTTCGCAAACGTCTCTGCATGCTCCAAGGCGATCTTCTGCTCATAGTTCATTTCCGTTCGTTCCTTACTTATCTTTTTTAGAATATTCTTAGCTTCTGCAAGGGAGATTTGTTTTCCTGTCTCTTCTGTTGAGGTTTCCATTTATTGTACTCTCCCCAAATGTTCTGGTAGAATAATGAGTGTTTTGTGTTTGCTACCAACGGTGACACCGACGAGGTACGCGTCCCCTTGCATGCCTTCGATTTTCCCAGTGCGTCCCTGGAATCGGGGGTGCGGCATGCCTTTTTGAACCGACGAGTCGATGTTAATACTTACGTTTGCACCGATTTCAAAGTGTTGTAATGCTTTTGTTGAAGAGGTAACACCACGGGTCCGTGGTTTTTTCCTCATGATGTATCTGCTTTTACTTCTGGTTCCTTTTGATCGTTTTACCATATTTTCTTATTCCCCCTTCACATCGATGACATCGAGTTCTTTTACCTTGCAGGGAATGCCGATGAGCTCACTGAGGTTCGGTTGGGTTTTCTGATCATCCCCAGAGATGAACTCCTTGATGTATGTACCGGATTCCGTTTCAAGAGTCAATCTGGCTATGATGCCCTCTACCGATTCAATGGTGCAGTTGTAGATGATTCGTTCTCTAACCTTGTTTGCCCGACGATGGGCGACTCGAGTTGGTGTCAACTGCTTTATGCGTTTACCCTGTAATGCCTGAGCCACCTTTATAAGTTTTTCTTTATTCAACGGTCGTGCCGCCTCAAGGGTGACCCGATAGGTTTTTCTGAACTCGGCTGCCTTGATACGGGCAATCTCCTCTCGGTTGGAAAACCGTAACGAGCTGATTTCGACTTTGTTTTCTGAAACTTTGTTTGTCTCTTCCTCAAGCACAGAAAGGTATATCGCTCTTATTTTTGGGTTTTTGATTTCAAGGATGAACGGCCGTCCTGACCCAAGCATGAGTGCATCAATGTCCTCTCGTCCACTCCCATGGAATGATTCATCAGTCCCGCTTGTTAGTTCCAATGCCTTTGACGCGATGAGCTCTTCGACCGTGGTGTCATACAACCGTCCCGTGTAGTTACAGTTCTTACAGCCTTTCCCCCGACAGACCTGACACGGCCATTTTGTCTGAGGGATTCCTCGCTGTAGTTTCTTATACCTCCCGTAGATGAACAACGAGCTTATCTGAAGGCTTACCACATCATAGGCTGTATCGATAACCACCATGATGTCAGGGTTTGGGATGTCGACGGTCTTCTTTAGCTTGGGTTCAAGGATTTTCCCAATCTCCCTGTTGATTTCCATTTTTATCGGTTCAGCGTCTTGAAGCTGGAGCTCCTCCCAGAGGTGATGTTCTCTTTCTTGAATATCCTCATCGATTTTCGATCCAATTAGAAAGGTTTCGAACTCATATCCTGCAAGCGCTTGGGTGATTAGATCCACAAAATGAGAGATTTCATCAATGAGTCCTTCGCATACCCAACAATCCTTTGGTGTTATGTTCTTTTTGGTATGGAGTTGTTTTTTTATGGCTTGTCCTCTCTCTGCGTTAGTCCCTTTGGTGAACTCTTTTCGAAATAACCTGCCAACGCAGGCATCGCAGAGAGGATGCCTTGATAGGAATTGTTCTGTTTGTCTGAGTGTGTGCGGCTCCATTAAAGGTGCTGAATAAGCGAAGTTCTATAAAGGTTTCCTTTTTGACATTCGATAATGTAACAGAAAAAATTACTTGGTCCATCTATGGTATTTAGGTCAACCAGAGGTAGTACAGCGCCCATGCAAGTGCGATCCCAAACCCGATTGGGGCGATCCACCACCATACAGAGGTAGCCACGCCAAGGGTGTATGCAAGAGAAAGCAAAAAACCAATGACAAGAAAAGCCGTCAGAACATCTCGATATTTCATCTATCTGTCCACCTGATTTCCCTTTCGTGTTTCTTGGTAGTTGACAATTCGCTGACGGTATATAAACCTATCAGAATTTTTCTTAGAATCAGCACCATGGTTTTCTTTTGGTAGGTTTTTTGTAAGTCTCTCAAACGAGAAAAAAACGATTAGGTCCAAAAGCTATTAATCAGGTTGCGCTGTAATAACCGCTGCAGAAACGGCCATTGAACCAATGTCATCGTTTGACGAAACACAACAGGACTGTTTGTCGACTGGCTCTGTGCGTTACCAGCGGTGTCATATGCCGTGATAGTCACCGTATGGTCTCCTATTCCCATCCAGGTCCATTCATAGGGTGGTTGGGTGTCGCTAAACCGCACTGATCCGTCCAACGCAAACTCCACACGATCCATCCCGCTCATCGTATCAGTAGCATCTACCATGAATTTGACCGTGAAATAATCAATCTGCTCTTTTGTGAAGGACAATGATGGTTTCGTCTTGTCTATCTTAATGCTGACCGATTTCGGTGTTTCGACGTTCCCTGCATAATCATCAGAGTAGTACACGACCGTATGGATGCCTTCCGCAGAGATTACAAACGGCGTGGTATATTTTGTAAAGGAGCCGCTATCAACTTTATAGTAGGTATTGTTAACACCAGATGGTTCCTTTAAACCACCATCACCAATATTTCGGTCTTCTGGTGGGTCGGTTGCGGTAAGCGTGACGGTCACAGAACTAAGGTACCACCCGTTCTGCCCTGCGGTCCCTGAAAGCACGCAGGTGGTCACCGGTGGCGTGGTGTCAGGCGGCTTGATATAATCCCATCCGATGGCATCAACCATGGTGATATCAGGGGTCTTGTAGAAGTGAGGGTAATACGTCAGACCCATGCTTATCGCTGGTTGCATGAGTGCATAGACGTTCCCCTGGCTGAAATGCGAGCATTGATACGGGTCACCGTCAGACATCCGATACTCCACGGTGATGACATCCGAGATGACGTCATCGCTTGTCCCCGGTGCGTTTTTACAGACTAGACGTGGTGTGGTCAGGAACTGCGTATAGGTTTCAGGGTTGTAGTTTGCTGCGCCGTCGGAGAACTGGAAACGATAGACGTCTAACGTCTCGATGTCTTTAAGGATATAGCGGAAATCGGCACCTGAGGTAAAACCAAGGACATGGCCTACCTCATGCGCAAGGACGGATTGGAAACAGAATTGTCCAGAGCTAATCCCGTTGCTTGGGTCGTAATCCCAGCTGAAATCAGAGTTAATCGTCATATCTGCTGCATAGCCGGTAACACTGCCGATCGTCGCACGATAATTTGCCTTCGTAAAGTAGCATCTGTCTTCATTTGTAATCGTTGCGCTATCCCCATTGTAGCGGACGGGAATGGTGCTTGTCGAGGGAAGATAGGTCTGGATCATATCATCAGCGTCCATGCCGGTGATAAGACCTGTTCGCGTATTGGTCCATGTGACAGATCCCGCGTACGCACACGTTGTCCCCCCAAGCACCCCGGGGCTCATCGATTGAAAACCTAGGGTGATGACCACCGTGATTGGGTCAGTAAACAGACTTTCGATATATGCTGCCACGGCATTGATTGCTGTCTGAGCACCACTGGGCGGTGAGGACACGATAAACTGGATGTCCAGTCCACGCGAGTCTCCGGAACTAATGATGACCTTCTTTGGGTCGGTGTCGAAGTTGTTTTTCGCGTTTTTCATGATGTCTTTGAATTGATCTATAGTCATGTCGATGGTTTCGTTTTCTAGTATCGGCCAGGTGATTGATTCGGTCTGTAGGTCGAGAACTTGGCCATCGGAGTACAGGATGCTTTGTTGAATCGGTCCTTGTTCCCTATATACAAGCATGCTTGCGTTGTGTTGCGCTGTATCGATTTCTGCTTGTTGTTGCCAAAAAGCTATCGGTGATGGTGCGAGACAGAACACCAAAAAACACATACATGTCATCAAGGCTGCTATTCTTCCTATAGATGGTTTACAGATACGTACGACCCCCTTATATATATGGAGAAGACATCCATCGATGTTATATAAAAGTAATCCTACCTACCTTCTCATTGATGGATATGATTTTCAACCTGTCCTTTGAGGAGATGATTCTGAATAAACGTTGTATTGCACCCTGTTCTATTCTCTATTCCTGAGTTAACCCCTGAATTAGTTGATCCCAGATTCCTTTTGCGATAACGTTTGCACAATCATTTACGTTCATGCAGGTAAGGATTCTTAGGGTGAAAAAAAGGACAAGCAACGTGAGAGTAAGCGTGATAGGAAGAAGTGCTACTAAGGCGACGATGAAACAGCCAAGCGAGCTAGAGGTGCTTAACCCCAGCGGCTTTGGGGGGTCCTTCTGAGATAATTCCTGCTGCATCTCCGCGATCGCTTGTGTCACAACCGATGGATCATGCTGTAACAAAGCCATGTACCGGTGAATGTCTGCTGCAGTCACCCCTTGTTTTGCCAACAACCCAGCAACTTCAGGGTACGCATCGATATTCTCAAGTAGTTTCTGTACAAGAGCAGGGTTCGAACCAAAAATCCGCAAAGCCCTCTGAATCAGATTTTCATACGAGGATGATGCAGCCGGGAAGATGCGAAGCGATTGTCCCTTGCCAAGAAACGCGGACAGACCTACCTGACTTGGTTGCAGGGTTGCCTGTTGAGTCCGTATGGTAAACAACGGTGATGTTGCTGCTTTTTCGTTTGCCTGCGCTGCCTGATACCCAACCACACAGACAAACGATGCGCCGATAAGCAACGCTGCGGCAGTTATGCTATACAATCGAATTGAGTTTTTCATTTCTATCCTTCCTTTAATAATTCCAATGTTGCCATGATATAAAAATCTATCTATGACGGCGGTGCGTATTCCCTTTCCTAGGTAGAGTGAAAAAACCGCACATTCTTCTCAGAAAAGAAAGAAAAGAAAAAAAAGGAGGGTTACAGAACAACTGTGATATTATAGGGGGTTTTCGCAGGGTTTTTATCAGTGTATATCCTCAGCACACCAACGATAAATTTCGGGAAGTTCTGGAAGAACGGGGCTGAGAATTTAAACCCAATCCAGTTGCTCCAGTAATTCGCATCCCAGATGTTCCGTGATGACACCTTAAAGGTTGCTTGACGTTTGTTGTCTATGAAATTGTTCTTCTCAATGGTGTTTTCATTGCTCGTCTGGATAAGTAACCCTTCCATGATGCTATCTTGGATGTTGTTGCTTTGTATCGTAATCGAACCAGTTTTTGATAATCGAATACCAATTTGATTACCAGAAATATCGTTCCCAGAAATCGTAGTATCAGTGCTTGTCAGACCGTCAATGAGGATCCCTTCCTTTCCGTTGTTTTTTATCGAGTTGTTAAAAATGGAATTATGATGGCTGCCAAGGGAAAGAGAGATTCCTTGTTCTACATTGTTTTCGATGGCGTTTTCTTTAATAACATTATAGGTTGTTGTCTGACCTGAAATGCCATTGAACGCGTTATTGGTAATTGTGTTGCCTGAGATGGTGACTTTACTTGTTGTCACGGCAAGTGAAATCCCATACCCTCCATCTTTTATCAGATTATTTGTGATAAAAACATTCTCGCTTAACGTTGCAACCTGAATATTGATTTCGGTGGGTGTACCAATAATAGTAAAACCGGAGATCGTAGTGTCGCTTACCCCGATTCGTACGACAGGGTCAGTCGAAACTCCTTTGATGATGGTGGTATCACGGTCTTCTCCAAGCAATGTGACCTTCTTTATTTTGGTATCAACATTCTCAACGTAGGTGTTGTTATAGACAAAGATAATATCCCCATTGCTTGCATTGTTAATCGCGGCTTGGATTGTTGTGTAGTTCCCTGGTCCACTGCCGCCGACATATAACCACCCACGGTTCAATGGGTGCGGGTCTTGCAATACGCTACTAGCATCTGCCGATACAGCACTTGCTCCAATACAAAGCACTATACCGATAATCAAACTTTTTACAATTAATTCATTTTTCATGACGTGGCCTCCTTCTATGTAATGCTTTACTCTATAAGTAATAAATTTAAGTCATTTAAATGTTTCTATAAAATATATTTAATCATAGAT
>MUGE01000062.1:0-6695 GCA_002900545.1 Thermoplasmata archaeon M11B2D
ATACCTAATTTCGTACAGTTTTCCTTGGCGATAGGAATACTTGTCTCTCGATATCCAATGATCCCCTCATCGACCGTGATCGCATGCAGCGTCACATCCGGGTGCTTTGAGAAAATCTCAGACATGAGATGTAGCATCACCGTACTGTCTTTCCCACCGGATAACGCAATACCAAATGTTGCATCATCCTGCGTTTTTCCCTGCTTCTTTATATCTTTTTTCACGCGTCGTTCAACAAATTCAATAAAATGGTTTCTACAGAGATGTGCACCGCTATATCGAATGAAGGTAATCGCAGGTTTCTTACATTTAAGACATGAAATGGTCATATAAGACCCTCAAGAGGCCTAGGTACAGTAAAGGCAGAATGTCTTGATATATTAGTAATTTGCTACACGATTACGAAAAATAAAAAACCTTAAGTTTATATGATATTAATGTATACCCTTTAGCGAAAGATACACTCTAATACTTTAATAGTGAGGAGATAGTGTTATGCCAATTAAAAAAGAAGTTTGTATCACAGGTATCGAAGAACTTGATATGAAAATGTCCGGCGGAATTCCCCTTGGAAGTACTGTTCTTGTCACCGGATGTAGCGGATCAGGAAAAACAACCTTATGCATGCAGTTCCTATTTAATGGCGCAAGAAGAGGCGAGCGAGGCGTCTTTTTCACCATCACAGAACCACTGTTTAAACTGACAAAAAACCTCGAAGGATTTGCTTTCTATGACAAAAAACTCATTGAATCAGGTATGGTCAATATCATCGATCTACGTATCATTAGTGAACGGTTGGGTCTAGACACAGAAAAATATTCAGTGGAAGACGCTGGCGCCCTCCTGGACATATTAAAAGACATCGCAGACGAACTTGACGTCAAACGATTAGTTATGGATTCTATCACTGCCCTTTGTTACCGTCTTCAGACCAGAGAGATGATTCGGGATTTTATCTTCAAACTTGGGACATCTCTCGCGGTTATGAAATGTACTACGCTCCTTACCTCTGAGGTTCCCCCTCAGACGTTCAAATTCTCCCAATATGAAATCGAGGAATTTATCTCCGATGGCATTCTATTCCTTGGCGACATCGATAGAAAAGGGGACCTCATCAGAACCTTGCAGGTCATAAAAATGCGAGGCACCGACCATTCCCGAACGAAATTCGCATTAAACATTTCAGCACAACGAGGGATTGAGTTAGTACCATTATTGAAATCAACTGAGATTGAATCATTCTTGAAGCATTAGGAGATGATAAAATGGTAGACGCGGTTATTGAAGGGATAAGAGATCGGGTCGCAGCAGCAATCCAAGTAAATCAGTCTGTTGGGATACAGGTTCCTGAGAACAGACATGGGGATTTATTAGAGGCTATTTTCGAGTCGATATGTAGAAACACTCATACCATTTGGACGTACGTTGCTGTCAGTAAAACCTTTGATTACCTCTCGAAGACTTTTAAGGACGCTGCCAAACAAAACAACATCAAATTCATTGATTGTATCTCCCGTGCTGCGGGAATCTCCGACATCAATTCAAACTGTATCTATGTTGAAAGCCCAGTGATGCTTGAAAAAATAATCCTTGAGAGCCTTAACAACTTTAAAGGAATGAAACATGACCTGGACAAGTACATCATTATTGACTCCCTCAGCGCCCTGATGATCTACAATGATCCTGATATTATCAGGGAGTTCATTTCACTACTTATGAACAGAAGCAGGGCGGAAAATGTTCATGTCGTCTCCATCCTTGTCGAAGAAGAGATGGATTCAAGCAAACTCATCCAACTCAACGATAAAATCATTGTATTGCGTGATTCATTTATCGATTAGTGAGACGAACCTATGAATGATACGACAGGTAGAAAAACGCAACATACCGCATACACCTGGGAGGATTTCATCTCTGAAAACCATAACGTCGAACAATGGCAGCAGAGCGCGTTTCATGCCGCAGTAGAAAAACTACAAGCAGGACATGGAAATCCTGACACGGTGATGCGCATGGGTGAGGCGTTTGGCAGAGGATTATTTGCACAACACATCAAGGATAAAACTTCCACGTGGACAATCAAGGAATGGATAGCGGAGATACAAAAAGAAGTGTACAAACCACTTGGAACCGAGTTTACCTTTACAAAGGTCTCACCAGACGTGGCAATGACGTTTATGAACCGAAATCCACTTGCTCAATCATCGCATGAACAGGCAGCTGCATCGCTGTTTTCCTTCGGGGTTCTGCGGGGTTTGTTCCGAAGTGCATTTCCAAAGGGAGAACTTGTCCTCAACGACAAAGGAAACGATGACCAGCCTGAAATTTTTTTCAAGACACATGCATCATTCAAAGATAAGCTTGAACGCGAACGAACAATACGAACGTTAACCTTTTCGAAAAAAGAAGAAGGTACCTGAAAATGGCACGAGAAGCATTTATTGACACCACGGTTCAAACCAAAGAGGGGTTCGTGCAAACAGGAATAGATAAGCTAGACCGATTGCTTGAAGGGGGGATCCCTGAGGGGTTCACGGTCGTTGTTCTTGGCAGCCCAGGGAGCAGCACGGAAATTCTGGTTAAACAGATTGCGATAAGCGGATCTGTTACCTACATCACCACCGAGGAAACAAAAAAGGAAATAATTGACACCATGCAACGGTTCAACTGGCATATCCCAGAAATAGATTTTGTTGACATCTCTGAAAAATACTACTCAAATGTCCTGGAGGGGGAACAGAAACGCGTCAGCATCTATGAACAACGATCAAAACTCAAACTCAAAGAACTGATTGAAATCGGCTCCACCGCGATGCCATCGACAGCCACCGCTGACGAAGATTTCCTCGCGATATTGTCCAATAGTACAAAAAAAACACCTGAAAAGCGGATCACCATTATTAATTCCCTTGATTTCTTCCTCAGTCAGTACGATCATGATGACGTCCTCAGAACCGTTTTTGCCGTAAAGGTCAACAACATGAAGAACAAAGGAGCTCTTCTCATCGTCATGACAAAAGGAGTGCATGGGGAATTATTTGAACGAAAAATGGAGGGACTGGCTGATGCGGTCCTTGAGCTTGATGTCATCCAAAAAGGATCGTCCTTCGAACGCTACATATCTGTAAAGAAAATGCGCAATTATGCAAAAAAAATTGGTATCGCACGCTACGTTATCGATGATAGCGGATTCGTGCTTGAAATGATCGAACGAATCATGTAAAAAGATGATTCCTTTTTCATAGGTATTGTTTTACGTTTCACTACCACGGTCCCTATAGATATAAAACAGAGTTAAATACGCATACCTATCCTTTGTATATACTTTCGGTCTTCTTATCCACATATTTATAAACAGCTTTTCTTTTCTCATTACAAAAGGGAGTTCTTATGGGAAAAGACAAGAATAACGAGTCACCACTCTATGATTTACCAGGTGTTGGTCCTGCAATAGCAGACAAATTATTAGATGCAGGGTATGCAGATATGCTCAGCATCGCGGTATCATCACCACGAGAGTTAGCAGAGGTTGCAGAAATAGGTGAACCAACCGCTGCAAAAATCATTCAGGCAGCACGAAAGCAAGCAGATATTGGCAGTTTTGAGACAGGAACCGCACTACTAGAACGACGGGCGAAAATCGGGTCTATTACCACAGGGTCGAAAGCATTCGACGAGCTTATGGGTGGAAAAGGATTTGATAGTCAAGCTATCACTGAGCTGTTTGGGGAGTTTGGTTCAGGGAAAACACAGATAGCTCATCAGTTGTGCGTGAATGTTCAGTTTCCTCTGGAGAAAGGAGGACTAGATGGTCATGTTTTTTACATTGACACAGAAAACACGTTCCGCCCTGATCGCATTATCCAGATGGCTGAGGCATATGATCTTGACTCGGATGAGGTGTTAAACAAAATTCATGTCGCCAGGGCATTTAACTCCAGCCATCAGATGCTTCTCGTGGATAAGGTTATGGAGCTTTCCAAACAGTTCCCAGCACGTCTGCTCATTGTCGATTCTCTCACCAGTCAGTTCCGTGCAGAGTTCGTTGGAAGAGGCGCACTTGCGGACCGACAGCAGAAACTCAACAAACACATGCATGACCTCCTCCGCTGGAGCGATTTGTACAATGGTGTTGTTGTGGTAACTAATCAAGTTGCAGCAAAACCTGATGCGTTTTTTGGTGATCCGACCCGGCCTATCGGAGGACATATTGTCGGACATACCGCAACGTTCCGGCTGTATCTACGGAAAAGCAAGGGCGGGAAACGGATCGCACGACTGATTGATTCTCCGCATCTCCCTGAAGGGGAAGCGGTTTTTTCCGTCAGTGAAAAAGGAGTCAGGGATTAAAAAAAAAAAAATTATCCTTCTTTTCTTTTTGATGGTGCCGCATTGACTTGCGTCATCGGTGTGATTAATGGGCTTGAAAAAGAAGGTTGTTCGAGCGTCTGAGGACGTAAGCGAACCATCTTAACCAACGCACTGCCCAAAAAAAGAATCCCAACGAGGACAAGAAACACAGGGGATAGCAGAATCTCTTTCTGATTGATTAGAACGAGGATTGCGATAGTAAATGCAAGCAGACCACCGATGATACCTGTAAATTCAATAGGGATCTTCAATGCCCCTACGTGCATCACAAACGGTTTATGATGCTCGGTGTTCTTCATATGGTGTTCCAGTGCTGTATGCATCTCAGATATCGTGGTCTGCGTCATTTCAAGGTCTAGACGGACCTGTGTGTTCATGGTCTTAAGCTCATGCATCTGCTCCTTCAGAGTATCAGCTTCCTGCTTCTGGTCAGCAATTGTAGTATGAAGATTGTGTAGCTTACCGTCAAGTGTAGATACCAGCTCTGTCGTGTTCCTGTTTGGTTCATCTGCGAAGATTGCCTCAACAGAATCGTTCATCCCGCTCAACGTTCTTATAATGTGTTCTGTTCTACCTTCAGATAATCGTTTTTCAACAGCAGACAACCGGGAACTCACACTGGTTGTTGTCTGTTCAATCTTCTGAATCCAGCTGCGCAACGACTGCAGATTTTCTTCTGCAGGAGATCCTTCCAAGGATACTTTTTTGCTTCGTACATTTTCCTTATTTTTTTTCCTTACTACCATAGAATTCCTCACCACCTTCTTCTACAAAGAGGATGTATATACATCCTTACTGACGAATCGGTCTACAACCGAGACACATAGTACAATCTCGGCTACCCTAACCGTACGACCGTGACTGCTTTGGTGTCAATAAAATCCTCAAACCCTGTCGCTTTCACAGTAAGGATTAGGTGCGCCTCGTTTATGTTCGCATCAAGAATCGGTTTAATCCCTGTGATTTTCGCAGAACCATTCGTCAGGGTTTTTGCTTGACTAGCGTCCCCGGCACCAACCAGCGTTACTGTCGCACCTGCAATAGGGTCTGCACGTTGATCATTTGTTGTCACCTTGACCCAAATCGTATAGGTCTTCGAAAAGGTAAATACCCCTCCCCCGTCGCTGCCTGGAGCTTCTGCGATAAGTGCATTGCTGGTTACTTGGGCGTTCATTGTTCGCGTTGCCTTCGGGATCATAAAGACGACTGCTGCAATGACAGCCACTGCAACAACCATAATTATGATCAAATACATCGGGATGCCTAATACATCCCCACGTTCATTTTTCCAAAAATTTTTTTGACTCATGTTCTACCTCCCGACTTAATTTTTTTTGGTGAGCCATGTAATAGACATGTATCTTTTTAATTCTTTTGAAATTTTTAATTCTGGTGCAATAAAATTTTTATACTACATGCCTGACATTTGTTCGACAGTAAAACGACAGGGTGAGAATATGTGCAAAGAAATGAAACACTCAGAGGATGTCGTAGGTCATTTGAGTTTTTTAAGAATCATTTGCGCTGCTTTCTCCCCTGAGAGAAGCATGCCCCCAAAAATGGGACCCATACGGGGCGCGCCATAAACCGCATTGGCACCCATGCCAGCGACAACAAGACCGGGATAGACTTCCTTTGTGTTCTCCACAACGGTCCGTTCACCGATCTCAGCGCACATGGACCGTTCGTTCTCCAAATCTCCACTTGGTGTGTTTAACGAACCGACCTTCCGTCTGACAATCTTACAGACCTCAGCTGCATGACCGGTTGCATCGATGCAGAACCGGGCACGAACCGACAACGGGTCAACATGGAGACCAGCGATCTCAACCGCACTCCAGTTAATGACAAACCCGTTGACTCTCTTGTTGTCAACCAGTACATCCTCAACGGAAATGGTGTTAAACACCCTTGCACCTGCATCAATCGCAGCTGAACAAAGCTTTGTAGTGACCTCTATAGAATCAGCACTGAAATATCCCTCGCCCTCATCTCTGACGTTCACCCCGACAGACTCAAGTATCTGTTTTGATTGTTTTTGAACAACGATAACCGGGAACGTCATCCCGCCTCCCCACATGCCGCCCCCCACGGAGAGCTTCCGCTCGAACACGACAGTCTTTTTGCCTGCCTTTGCTAGAGATCTCGCTGCGGTCAAACCTGCAGGGCCAGCACCAGCGATAGCGACATCCACGTCAAAGTGCGTCCTGAATTCTTTTGAGAACCGTTCAAAGATTATCCGTGTAACCATGACATCATCGATACCGATACCAAACACCTCGCATGCCCCCATATTCTCCTAGGATTATTAAACATACCGCTAA
>MUGE01000063.1:0-6572 GCA_002900545.1 Thermoplasmata archaeon M11B2D
ATCAAAAGTTATCGAGATTCTGAAAAAGCATTAACCTTGGATACTATCAAACCCTATCAGACGATGTAAATCTCCTTTGTTTAATAGCTGGAGAGACATCTGTCACCTACGTGAGTAAATTTCCGTTATGTTCTTTTTTCACTATTGTTTACCATATTGTTCAATCAGAATATAATCCCCTATTGTTATTCCTTTATCTTTGCTTCTATATCAGAAATTCATTACCAATTCAATTGGGAAGTGTTATTTTTCTTGGTGGCAGTGGGTTGTTTTCATGGTGTGACCCAGGTCCAGCATCAGGTTGGATACATACAATTGGGTTGAATGGAAAGAAGTCATGGAATGGTTATGTGTATGGTAATCTTCCTGCATATCATATTTTTTTAGACTTCATTTTGAATGGTTATTATCCCGGTGTTTTAAGGTTCACCGGAATACACACTGGACATGACGAGGACCATTTCTATCTTGGCTCTGCTCTCTGGGTTAAAGTAAGTACAGAACCTCTAGAATCACATAATCTGAGATCATCTGAAATCGTCAAAATGATGCCTAAGGAAAAATAGTTTATTTTGATTTTCGTACAAAAAAACATCTCTGAGAAGCGTGTCACTGCTTCTCCACTTTTTAATGGAAGATATTTTCAGGTGCAGGGGAAGAGATTTGAATACGAAAGTAGACATAAAATTTCGTATTTTTCCTGTTGATAAAAAGGATAATTTTATAAGAAAATTGCTGTATTTGGAATTGTATCTTCAGGGTAATAAAATATGAAAATAAAACAAATTTTGGTTGGAGGAATTTTATCGGGAACAGGAATCCTTGTTGTAAGTATTATTTTTTCATGGCTGACACAGAATATTTGGCAATATGATGTAATGGAGTTAGCAGGAATGCGATCAATAGAGGACCCGATTTGTATATTGTATTTTGTTTATCCCTGGGTTCTAGGGTTTTCCTTGTCATTTGTCTATCCATATTTTGAGAAAGGATTAGAGGGAACCTCTATCACGAAAGGTTGGAAATTTGGGTTGTTAATGTGGATTATAGTTGGCATTACTTCTGCGTTTTTGGTGTTCTCAAGTATGGATTATCCTATTGGCTTTACAGTAAATTCAGTGGTTGGTTCTCTTTTAGATACCCTAATAGCTGGTATTATTATTGTTAAAACTTTTCATTGTATAAAATAAAATTCAATCTTTCTTCCATCTTTTTTATTGAAATGAAAGGAATGCAGGGGAAGGGATTTGAACCTATGGAGTTCTTTGTATACACGCAATAATTATTATCATAAGGATTTACGAATAAGGCTCATACTACGCTGAGGGAAAAACGAAGGTTTATATGAATTCACAGGATAACAATTTCATCTAAAATCAAATGAAGGTGGTTAAAAAGTATTATGAAAAAAAAAGTATATCAATTGTTTATTTGTATGCTGCTTATAGGCATGTTGTTGGCCGTTGCCTCAGATAGTGTGTCTGCAGATCAGGATGGAGATTATGTCTATATAACGAGTGGAACTCCCTTGGCTGCTACCATTACAGGGTACACGGGTGCTGGCGGGGATATTATAATCCCATCCATTCTGGGTGGGTATCCAACAGTCCATATTGGCGATGAGGCGTTTAAAGCCTGCTTCACCTTAACCTCCGTGGTTATCCCGGACAGCGTTGTGACGATAGGAGCTGGTGCGTTTAACAGCTGCAATAACCTCACCTCGGTGACTATCCCTGGCAGCGTTTCTACGATTGGACATTATGCGTTCTATTTTTGTAATTCTTTATCCTCGGTGATTATTCCTGCAAGCGTCTTAACGATTGAGGATTTCGCGTTCTATTACTGCTTGTCGTTATCCTCCGTTACCATTGGAAGCGGCGTTACAACTATTGGAGACTATGCGTTCTACTCGTGCACCTCGCTTTCTTCTTTGATCATTACATATGGTGTCACTGCTATTGGAAATTCCACTTTCTCCTGCTGCACTGCTCTGCCATCGGTAATCATCCCCAGAAGCGTCACAACCATCGGATCTGAAACATTCTCCTATTGTTCTTCCTTAACCTCGATAACATTCCTTGGGCTTGTTGCACCAGCTACCGTTGGTGAAAAATGGATTTCTGATACACCTGCTGAGATACGAGGACATGCGTATGCTGCGTCGAACTTTCCGCTTCCCGGTGAGGTTTGGAATGGATTGATAATGGGTGCCGAGATTAGTGGAGACACCACGCCCCCAGTTGCAGCAGTCACCTTGACGCCATCAAACCCGTCCCTAATTCAAACGGTTACCTTTAACGCCTCAGCCAGCTATGATTCTGACGGCTCAATCATATTATACGAATGGGATTGGAATAACGACGGTGTGTACGAAGAATCCCATACCACTCCAATAACAACACATGCATGGGCTGAAGCCGGTAACTATCTTATTACCGTACGAGTCACTGATAATGTTGGTGCAACAAGTACTAAGAGTATCACTGTGCAGGTCAGCGGTGAAGGCGGAGCAGATAATACAGGCATCCCTGGTTTTGAACTGATCTGTGGTATAGGGGCGATGATGATATCAATCCTTTTTTTGAAAAAGAAAAGAAACAGATAGATGTCTTGAGGCGCCCCTAAACTAGAGAAATACTCATTCTTCAGCGTTTGACATAAACCATGAAGTTCAACCGTTTTAAATGCTTCTCTGATATTAGTGGAGTAGTATGAAGGTTACTTGCGTTGCTTAAACTTATATCCATAATAAATAGCACCAGTATGCCCGTCTTGTTGGATTTTCCGAAAAGTACTTTCGACTTTCATGCCGATTTTCATTTGATCGTGGGGACAGTCTACAATCTGAGCAGTTATACGTGGGCCTTCCTCAAGTTTAATGACTGCGATAGGATAGGGTGTTTGCTCTTCGAAATCCTCAGGACCGACATGAATTATCGTGTAGGTCACCACCTCACCTTTTCCTGACAGCTTTGTTTCCTTCATTTTTCCGATACTTTTTCGTCTGCAAAACGGACATGATTCCCTTGGGGGGAAGTAGACCCGATCGCAGGATTCACATTTGTTTGCAATAAAATTGTACCGTTCTGGTATTTCCCTCCAGAATCGCGCCACTCCTTCTTTCATTGTTACATCGCCTCCAAAATATGAATCACACAGGTTGCCCCAGAGCCGCCAACGTTATGTGCAAGACCTTTCTTTGGGTCTTTTATTTGTCGTTTTCCTGCTTCTCCCCGTAATTGCATGGTGACTTCAATTATTTGTGCGACACCTGTTGCCCCAACTGGGTGTCCCTTTGCTTTAAGACCCCCACTCGTATTAATTGGTAATGCACCATCTAAGGTAGTGATTTTTTGGTCAATTGCTTTTCCCCCTTCTCCTTTTTTCACAAACCCTAAATCTTCGATTGCGCAGATTTCCGCTATGGTGAAACAGTCATGAACCTCAGCAAAGCTAATATCTGTCGGGGTGAGGTTAGCCTGTTTATACGCCATTTTTGCTGCATACACTGTCGCATCAAGCGTGCAAATATCACGTCTCCCATGAAGTGAGAGCGTATCTGAGGCTTGTCCTGAGCCAATGATCTTCACTGGTTTATCAGTATAGTCTTTTGCTTTATCGGCAGCACAAAGGATAATGGATGCGGCGCCGTCACTTACAGGAGAGCAATCCATAAGTCCAAGAGGATAGGCAACGGTGGTTGCTTTCAAAACTGATTCAAGTGAAATTGGGGATTGATACTGCGCATAAGGGTTTAACGCACCGTTCGCATGGTTTTTTACCGCGACTTGGGCGAGTTGTTCTTTGGTTGTCCCATAATCATGCATGTGTCTTGTTGCAATCATTGCATAGATAGCTGGGAATGTTGCACCAAAGAAGGCTTCCCACTCTTGATCTGATGCAGTAGCAAGGATTTCTGTTGCTGCGGTACCACCCACATCGTTCATTTTTTCGATACCCCCGACGACCACGATATCATTTATGCCTGAGGCAATAGAAAGATATCCTTCTCTGACAGCAAGACCTCCTGATGCACACGCTCCTTCGATACGGGTTGCGGGGATATGTAGATGTGAGAAGCCTGAGACTTCAGCGACCAGTGCACCAATGTGTTCTTGGTCTACAAAACGCCCGGAGCTCATCGATCCGACATATAGAGCATCGATATCTTTTCCTTCTATGTTTGCGTCAAGGATTGCTTTTGATCCTGCCTCTGCAATAAGTTGCCTAAACGATTTATCCCATAATTCGCCGAATTTGGTTAATCCTACCCCTATGACAGCAACATCTCTCATTTTGTATCACTCCCAAAACAATAAGTTGGTCATTTTTGTGTATTGTCCATAGTCAACATATTCTTTATCAGCAACAAGTTGTGCGATTGTTGGCGCGTTCTCTCGAGATAGTTTTGTTATTTGATCGGTAACTGTGAGATCAAACCCGTCACTTCCTGCTCCAGATCCATAACTTGTCATGAAAATGCGGTCACCAGGCTTTGCGACGTCTAAGACGGATGCAAGACCAATCATTGATGCGCCAGAATAGGTGTTACCAATGTATGGCACCAAAAGTCCCTGTTTTACTTGATCGAGGGAAAACCCAAGTTTCTTTGCGACGTTGACTGGGAACTTTCCGTTTGGTTGATGGAAAATCGCATAGGTATAATCCTGTGGTTTTGAGCCAACTTTTTCCATAAGTTTTGTTGCACAGTTTGTGATATGTTTAAAATAGGCAGGTTCTCCAGTGAATCGACCTCCATGTGAGGGATATTTCATTTCAGCTCGTCGCCAGAAATCAGGAGTATCTGTCGTGTAGGAAAGGGTGTGGTTTATTGTCGCAATCACCTTATGTCTTCCGAGAATAAACGCAGCACCACCTGCTGAAGCAGAGTATTCCAGGGCATCTCCTGGTGCAGCTTGTGAGGTATCCGCTCCTATGGCCACGCCGTACTCTATCATTCCTGCTTTTACAAAACCAAAGCAGGTTTGTATGGCAGCGGTTCCTGCTTTACACGCGAACTCGTAATCGGCGACCATGAGATTTGGTGTGGCACCGATTGCTTCTCCTACGATGGTTCCTGTAGGTTTTACAGCATAGGGGTGTGATTCACTGCCCACGTAAATCGCACCGATTTCCGCTGGGTTTAGTGTACATCGTTTCAATGCTGCACGTATCGCTTCAACGCTAATGGTTGCGGTGTCCTGATCGATGGAAGGAACTGATTTTTCGAAAATCCCAAGTCCCCGGCTGATGGCTGCCCCGTCCTTTCCCCAGACTGCCGCGATTACTTCTGCTTTAATGCGAAAGCGAGGAATATGCGCCCCGTAACTAACAATGCCTATTTCTTCCATAATACGCCCAACAAAGCCCAAAACAAAAAAGACTACTTAAAAGTGCCGACTGATATTCGACAATTGACGAAAAAACGGGTACTACCCTGAAAGCGTTATTTTTTTCCCGCCTTTTAATGCTTCAACAGATTGCTCTGCGACTTTCTCAAGCTTGTCGTTATCCATGAGTTCTTTGCGGGCTTTGAGGTTCTGGTTTCGAAGGATTTCTCTGCTTTCCTGAAATCGTTGCATTCGTTCTTTTTTTACGGAGACTATTTTCGATCTCATCTCTAAGGCTTTTTCGTGGTTGCTTTGTGCCTCTTCTTTTGCTTCAATGTATTTCTTGTGTTTCTTATTTGCCTCGCCGATTAGGGTTGCGATTTCATTGACTAATTTTTTGTATTCCTCGTGTTTCTGCTGACTTTCCTCATAGTATTTTTGGACTTGCTCATGTTCTGCGTCAGCCAATTTAAACAGGTTTGTGATGGCTTTATCGGTATCTGAGAGATCGACTTCAATGAGTTGTTGTTTCTCCATTTGTTTTTTTACATCATTAAATTCTTTTCGTTTTTGTTTTATCCGTTCTATTAATTTGTTTTCTTTTCTAGTATCTAATATGGTAGTCTCTTGTTCATATTCCATCATTTGAATATCTGCTTTTATTTCTTCTAGGCGAAGCGGGAGGTTTTTTATGACGTCTCCTTTTTTCTTCCGTTTTGCATCAATAAGTTGTTTCGCCTGTTGTTGATATTGATTTCTTTTTTCTTTATGCTCCTTCATCTTTATGACAAGTTTCTCTCGTTCATCCTTAATTGTATCCATATCTTTTTTGAGTTCCTTGCGTTTTTCGTTTAGCATGTCCCGTTCCTCACGGAACTGTTTTGCTACCTGGTTTAGTTCATTTCGTTTCTCAATGAGACTTTGGAATTTCTTCTCTGCGTTTTTCAGTTGTTCGACGTCTTGCTTCTTTGTAGAGTCTTTATCTATCACAAGAGACACCCTTTTTCCAATACCGTATTATTCTCCCGTTATAAGGTTTGCTACTACTCTTTTATTCGTATACGGACCTTGTTTTTACCTTTTTCTGCAATCCAAGGCATCTGGATATCTGCAATATTTCCTGCAGGTATCGTAACCTTAACCATCGTCTTCTGTTTTCCATTGAGATAGAAAAATACTTTCGTGTTTCGGGCAGTAATCGTCCCAATATTCGAGATACTAAATGAGGTAATCACTTTCTCC
>MUGE01000064.1:0-8201 GCA_002900545.1 Thermoplasmata archaeon M11B2D
AGCGGTACATCTTAAGTAATGATTTGTGGTTGGTATCTGTTGAGGAACGATAATGGAATGCATACGTTTTTTTTTTTTTAGACCTGGTGCCCTTTGTGTATTGCTCTGCTTGGAATTCCCTTCTGCTATTTATCCATTTGGATACAGAGATAGTTGTTTTCTATGGTTGTTGCCAGGGGTAGAATCTTGCAAGTTTTTCTGCAGGCATCCCACACCAGTATAGAAAAATAATAAGGGTGTCGCGTAGTGCAGTATAAAAACATCCTTCCTGGTTCCATCGACGATCAGAGGTGAGGACCATATCGGGAAGGATGATAATCTGCCCTTTCTGTTTTTTTATACGTCGCATCAGTTCAACATCCTCCATGAGTGGAAGATCCTGATACCCCCCGATGAATTCAAAATAGGATTTCCTTATAAAAATCACCTGATCGCCGTACGGGGCGCGGGTCATCTGGGATCGAAGCGTAGAAAACACCGCTATCATTCGAAGCAGAACTCTCTGTGAATCTATCTGTAACGTAAACGCACCCCCGACAAGATGGTGGTTCTCAAGTGCATCTTGGATTAGGTTCAGGGCGTTTGCTGGAAGGAATGTATCCGCATGCAGAAACACCAGGATCTCCCCTGTCGCATGTGCTGCCCCTAGGTTCATCTGCCGGCCCCTCCCCTGCGCACTGGTGTATGTCTTGATGGTTTTATCAGAGATCGCATGGAGTGTGTCTTGCGTAGGGCTGCCGTCAACCACGATGACCTCAAAAGACTCCTCTGTCACAAGGTGGTGCAATGAGTCAAGCAAGGCGTTGATTATCGATGATTCATGCAGTACAGGGATGATGATCGAAAACCGACAGTTATCTGGCACAGATTCCCCTTAGACCGCCTCAAGGACTTTGAGCAGAAAGTTGTAGAATTTACCAACGGTGCTGATGTGAAGCTGCTCTTCCGGTGAATGTGGGTTTTTCAGGGTTGGTCCGATAGAGATCATGTCCATCCCTGGAAATTTTTCTCCGATGATACCACACTCAAGTCCTGCGTGGATTGCCTCTATCTTTGGTTCTTGTTTGAACATGTCCTTGAAGATTTTCTTTGAAAGCGCAAGGATTTTTGATTGCAGGTCTGGTTTCCAACCAGGGTACGGTGTCCCTTCTGACACCTTGGCGCCAGACAGAGACGCGATTGCCCTGATGCGGTCCCGCATGTCCTGGAGCGCTGATTTCATCGGGCTTCGGGAACTCATCCCGATGACAACCGCGTTTTCTTTCATGGAGATGGTGGCAAGGTTTGTTGAGGTGTTGACCAGCGTCTTGATATCGTAGTTCATCTGATGGACCCCATGGGGAAGACCATGGACGAGGTTTAACAGTTTTGTCTGCGAGGGCTTGTCCACTGTTGTTTTTGCTGACTCACACGACCGGACATCGACTTTGAACCCTGGGTCTATTGGTTTAATTTCCTCGTAGATGTCTTTTTCCTCTGCTTTTAGTTCTGTGACAAAGGTGTTTTTATGTTTCGTTTCTATGGCTATTTTTGCGTACGCCTCACGAGGGATAGCGTTATGCTTATCCCCTCCTTTGACATCAAAGATAAAAAAGTCGCATTTCTGGGATGCCTTCCAAAGCAGACGTGTCAGGATTTTTATCGCGTTTCCCCGCTGTTCATGGATATCAACACCGGAATGACCACCGCGAAGACCAAAGACCTTGACAACGATGTGTTCTGATCCACCCAGGACCGGCTGCATGTGTACGGGAAGTTCCAGTGTTGAATCCCCTCCACCAGCGCATCCTACCGTGATGACCCCAAAGTCCTCGCTATCGAGATTTAGCATGATTTTTCCGGTAAGCATGTCTGGTTTCATGGCAAACGCACCGGTAAGGCCGGTTTCCTCATCAATGGTGTATAATGATTCAATTGGTCCATGTCGCACTGTTTTATCCTCAAGGATGGCAAGGCTGATGGCAAGACCAATGCCGTTGTCTGCACCAAGGGTGGTTCCGTTCGCGGTAAGCAGGTCCCCTGTGATTTTCAGCTGGATGGGGTCTTTGGAGAAATCAAAGGTCACATCACTGTTCTTCTCGCAGACCATGTCCATATGGCCTTGGAGAACAACTGTGGGTTTGTTTTCCATTCCTGGGGTTGCTGGTTTTAGTATCACGACGTTTCCAACTTGGTCTACTTTTGTTTTCAGTCCTTGGTTCTTTGCAAAATTCATGATGTATTCTCTGATTTTTTCCTCATGTTTTGAGCAGCGTGGGATTTTCCTAATCTCATCAAAATGTTTCCATACTAGTTTTGGTTCTAAATTCTCAATACCAGGCATACGATGCCTCCCTAATGACTATAGACAGGTAATACCGCAACGCATAAAAAAGGTTCGCCAAAGCAACGTTGAAACTGTTTTTCGAAGAAAATACAGTACTATGAATGAAAATATCATAGAATGGTAGAACGTTCTTGTTTCTTTTTCAAATAAGGCAATCCTGACCTGTTGCTTACCTCCACGTCGAATCCCTCTGGCAGCGCGGTAGGGGTACCACTTTTCGGCTTCCTCTTACTGAAAAAATAGATGATCTGGTTGTTTCCGTTTTTTAGCCGAACCAGTTTTGAATATAAGGTGTAGAGCCCGTAGGAGTATTCCTTTAGTATTTCATAGGGAACGATCGCCATGGGTTTTTTTTCAAAGTATCGTTTCACTGGTGACATGAGAAGGTACATGATGGATACAACAAACAGAACAAGCAACAGAAATCCAATGATTTTTTCACCGGTCATTGAAATGGTAGCAAAGACCATAAAAATGGACCACAGAAGAAACACCAACGCGAAGAGTCGTGCCCAATTTTTTCGTTTACTAAACCCATATGGAATTATTACCAAAGTAAGCATCGCAAGTAAGACAGTAACCCACATCAGTATTGAAAGAATGGAATATGAGAGAAACACAGCGAAAAAATCGTCAACAAACATGAAGAGATATTCAAGGTAGACGAAGAAAGCAACATCAAGGGCAATGATACAGGCGATAAATACCAAGATGCCGATTGGGAATTCTTTCCGCTCCATCGTTCTCAAAAATACATACGGGAGCACTGCTTATATTTTTCCATGTCTGATGACAAGTAATAGTTTATATAATCCTGCAGTATTTCCTAGAGAAATGGAGGCAAGATCCTATGGATTGGGGTATGAAAAACCGGCTTTCAAGAATCATCAAACCAAAAGACGGCCGCACCGTGATGCTTGCGGTTGACCATGGATATTTCATGGGCCCGACTTCAGGGCTTGAACAACTTGACCATATGATAAACCCGTTGTTACCATATACAGATACGTTAATGCTGACACGAGGTGCGCTGCGTGATTACATCAGCCCGACCATTGACGTTCCGATAGTCCTTCGCGTATCAGGAGGAACTAGCATCATCGGCCCAGAACTCTTACACGAAGGCACCGTCGTCTCCATCGAGGATGCGATTCGATTAAACGCCTCAGGCGTTGCGTACTCCATTCTGGTTGGCGCGACATTCGAACGTGACACGATCCTTGGGATGACCCAGTATATCGACGAAGCAGAACGATACGGCCTCCCTGTACTCGCAGTCACCGCGGTGGGAAAAGAAATGAAACGAGACGCTCGGTACATGAGCCTTGCTTCTCGAATTGCTGCGGAGCTTGGCGCACACATCGTCAAAACCTATTATGTCAGTGAGTTTGAGAAAGTCATTGAATCCTGTCCAGTCCCTGTGGTCATTGCTGGTGGGAAAAAACAGCCGGAAGATGAAGCGTTACAGATGGCGTATGATGCCATACAAGCAGGAGCCATCGGGGTGGACATGGGCAGGAACATCTTCCAAAGCTCAAATCCCGTACGGATGATCCAAGCAGTCAACGCAATCGTCCATGACAACGCGACACCAACGGAAGCCTTTGAGATTTTTAACGCAAAAGAATAAAGGAGATCACTTGGTGGATGCTGTGATTTCGATACGTTTAAATAAAACATGGTATTTCACCTCCTCTGAGGAGGCAAACCTATGGACCTAACAACGATAATAGGAATCATCGTCGTAATAATAGTTGTAGGGATTGTCATATGGATTCTCAGTTTCTACAACAAAGTGATTCGATCAGAGAACAGGATAGATAACGCCTGGGCTCAGATAGACGTCCAACTGAAACGACGAGCGGATCTCATCCCTAACCTCATGGAGACCGTGAAAGGTTATATGAACCATGAGCGGCAGACCCTTGAGGCTGTCACAAAAGCAAGATCAGCAATCATGACTGCTAAAACACCACAAGAAAGCATCAACGCAGATAACATGCTGACCGGCGCATTAAAGACCTTATTTGCCGTCGCAGAAAGCTACCCTGACTTAAAGGCAAACCAGAACTTTCTGCAGCTCCAGGATGAGTTGACACATACAGAGGATAAAATCGCGTACTCACGACAACATTACAACGACTCTGTGCTGTCGTTCAACAACACCATTGAGACTTTCCCTGGCAACATTTTTGCTGGTATGATGGGGAAGAAAGAACGACAAATGCTCCAGATCCCAGAGGCGTCTCGGGAAGTACCTAAGGTGTCATTCTAAACAGTACAGTTCGTCTTGGTTCCTATGGCACAACAACCCCGGCTCATCGATGACCATATACGGAAAAACAAACGAGACACGCTTCTTATCTGCCTGTTTATGGTCATACTTCTTTTCTCAGTCATCTTTGCGGTAGGACTGGTTCTTGGTGCACCCCCTTATCTGATGATGTTCATTGGCCTGCCGGTTGCGTTGCTCTATATTCTGATTACCTATTCGTTTTCCGTGCAAAGCGTGATTTCCGCCTCGCGAGCACGACCTGCTAACCCGCAGAACCGAGAAGAAAAAATCCTTATCTATAAGGTCGAGGAAATGGCGATTGCCGCTGGGTTACCAACACCAAAAGTATATGTCCAGGATTCCCAGGACATCAATGCGTTTGCCACTGGTCATAAACCACAGGACTCCATCATCTGTGCGACTACAGGAGCGTTACAGCAGCTAAACACGGCGGAGCTTGAAGGCGTCATCGGTCATGAGATGAGCCATATCCGGAATCGTGATATCCTGGTCATGACCGTCACGGTTGGGGTTGTTGGCGCGATCGCGCTGCTTGCCGAGATTGCATTCCGGATGCTGTTCTGGGGGGCAGCGACTGGAAGAGGGGGTGGTGGAGGCAAAAAAGGACAAGGCAACATCATTGTGGTCCTTATCGCGATTATCTTTATCGTCCTTGCACCGATTTTCTCAAGACTTACGTATCTTGCGATATCGAGGAAGCGCGAGTATCTGGCGGATGCTGATGGCGCGTATCTGACCAGGAACCCTGAAGGGCTGGCACGAGCCTTAGAGAAGATAAAGGGAAGCAAACCGAAGGACCCGAAAGGATCTAAAACGGTCGCCCCGCTGTATATAGCAAACCCGTTCAAACGAGCATTGAAAAACTCTATTTGGTCAACCCATCCTCCTATCGATGAGCGGATCCGTCGGTTACGATCGATGTAATCTCCTTTCGTTCTTTTCCGGATAGATTTCTCTTGTGCTACAAAACGATAAATACGAATCGAAAACTACATAAACAAGGAAGACATGGCAGCGGAGAATTCATATGAAGAAAACAGGAATAGTCATCCTTCTAGCGCTCATATCGTTCCTGGTGATATGCCCATATGTTCATGCAAGTGATGTCGGAGTCGTCGTCGACCAGCAAATCGTGACAATCTCTCTTGCCAGTTCTGGCCTGCAGGTTGATGAAACCTTCAAGCTGACCAACACCAACAAGGGAAACCAGAGCGTCACCACGCTACGGTTCTGGATCCAGCAGAGCAACCAAGGGACGGTACGGATCATCGAGAAACAAACAGGCATAGAGCTTGATGCGCTGATAACAGGAAACATCCGAACCTGTAATCTTAGCGCAGTAAACCTCACCCTTGCACCAGAAGAATCCCTCACCATTCAAGTGACGTACTATCTACCGACAGACGAACAGTACTTCGTAAAAACCCTTTTATATGATACAACTTCTTTCTCTGTTACTTACGAAACCCGCGATCTTTTCACAGGAGAACATCTGTTGTATGGCTCTGAAGTAAACAACGCCATACGGATCCGCCTCTATCAGCCAACGGAAGCACCGTTAAGCATCACCATGATCATCATCGTTTTTGTTGTCGTCCTTATCGTGCTTGCTGCACTGCTCTTCTTGTTAAAGAAACAACGGTTGAAGACAAAAAAGACGGTTGTAGAATCTGAGGAAACCCTTACGACCAAAAAGACGTTGCTCCTGTCGTTGTTAAAAGACCTGGAAAAACAATATCGTGCTCAATCCATCTCCAATGAAACCTATACGAAGATAAAAGATGAATACAAACAACAAGCAGTTGATGCGATGAAAAAACTTGACGATCTGAAAAAATAACCTTAAAAATCAAAGATGCTTGGCTGTCTCAGATCAGTGTCTTGCTTTTTTTCTTCCTTCTTTTTGTTTTTCTCAACTGGTTCGACTTGGATGATGTCTCTTTGTTTTTCGTCAATTTTCTCAGCGCATTGCACGATGTCTTTCATCCGATGAAGGTATTGTTTCCCTAGGAGGTATTTCACGTCGCTTTCCGTGAGATCCATCACCTTAATCATCTTGCAGGCAAACCGTGGGTTATTTCTGAACAATGACTGGAAATGAGGAAGGATCGCGTCCCTTGTTTTCTGATCTGAGGCATGGGTCTGTGTTGAGATTTTTTTTACGACACCATCTCGAAGGATACGGGTAGATTGATTACTTTTCATCCCTTTAATCCATGAGGGAAACGTGTAATGGGTGTTGCCGTAACTATGGGTCTTGGCAGCAGAGACCCCCGCGCTCATCAGGTCGCATGCGTAAGACCACAGCTCATAGGCTCTTCCTTTGTTGACTCTGCCGAAAAACACGTCTGCCTTTGAGATTGCATCAAATCCTCGCACAAGATCATCAGCATCGAGATATTCCCTTGGTAGGTTTTCACTGATCCATAGGAGCAGCATTTCCGGCTGTACATCAGTATCTCTCAAGCACTCCCGACTGTTCTGGAGGTTTTTAGTTTTAAACACTTCTCGCAGTGCATCAAAGATAATGGTTTCCCGGTCTCGATATCCGAGGACGTCAACGTCTTCGATGCTAAGCTGCGTGCGGTTCAGACAGAGTGATTGAAGGTCGTTGACCGCTGAGCGAACATCTCCTTTAGAACGGTCGGCAATGGTTTTTAACACTCGGATATCCACGGTGGTGTTTTCCTCCCTGCAGATTCGTTTTAACAACTCGACAATCTGAAACGGACTCACCTCATAGAATGGTATGACGGTGCAGAGGGTTTTAAGCATCTCTCCCCCTCCTTTTGTCAGCGCATAAAAGTCATTGACAATTAACACGATTGGTTGTTTTGTTATCTTGATGGTGTCGATGATCGCTTTCTTTCCACCTTTATCCCCTAAGGAGCTGTCCGCTTCTGATCTATCCAGTTTCTCATAGAGGTTATCAGCTTCGTCTAGAATGATAAGCTTTCGGCCTCCCTTTCTTGACGGAGAGAAGCCTCCGGTGATGTCGAAGGTTTCGTTGATAGCACCTGCTGTTGCGACGCGTTTAATCGCTGTTTCGTTACGTGCGTCAGAGGCGTTAAGCTCCAGAACGGTCCATCCAAGGTCAGTGGCAAGTGCAAGGGCACTGCTGGTTTTCCCGGTCCCTGGTTTCCCTGACAGAATTGCTGCGCGTTTCTCTGGGATTTTTCCCTGGTTCCATCGTCCTGCCCAGGTGCGTAAGGTTGAAAGAGCACGCTCGTTGCCTACGATATCACGTAATGTCTTTGGTCGGTATTTCTCAGTCCAGTCCTCCATGCGCTATTGGATAGAAAGAGATGGTATTTTAAGATTTGTTTTGACATAACCTTTTTATCAGTCTGGTTTATTATCTCCCACTCCGGATGCGGGGATGGCCCAGCCCGGTAAGGCGTTGGATTGCTAATCCAATGGTCTCTGACCTCGGGAGTTCGAATCTCCCTCCCCGCGTAATTATTTATCACGGTATTTATTAACACGGTTATTATTACAGAAGATAATCGGAACGATTTTTATCTGCAAGAGTTCAAATCCCTCCCCCGCACATTTTTTTTTTATTACTGATAACTTCAA
>MUGE01000065.1:0-6547 GCA_002900545.1 Thermoplasmata archaeon M11B2D
TGTCCCAAAACTATGCACAACACTCCATCCCTTACATATGAATCCACACCCACTACCTATGACCCGATAGATTTCTACAAACCACACCATGCATTTCTACACCAATTAGGATTCTTAAATATGACCCTCAAAAACAAGAAGAAAAAAAAAGTTGCTCTCCAAATATAAAACCAAAGAGGAGGAAGTTCTATGAAAAACAAAAAAAAAAACAGGACATGCTCCATCGCATCCTATCATAATATTTAAATCCTACTTTCCATTAATAATTCTTTACCCGTGTTTTCAGGGGAGGAACAAATATTATGAGAACAAGAATAAAAACAAAAAGTATTGTCTTTGGAATAGCTCTTTTATTTGGTATAAGTATTGGAACAGGGATTTTTGGTGAGAGCGGAGAAAAAACTCTCCCTACAGCACATGGTAAGCAGATATTCATGCACATGAACGAATCCGATACTCGATGTCATGATGCATATGTACCAAGACAATCCTGTCTGATGCCTCAGAGGTGTCCCTGGGGTGATGACGCAAATGAAGATAGAAATACTCAGAAGGCTTTAGTAATGTGTAAAGGCTGGAGTGTGACTGAGGTGGTAAGCACAGAAAGCATAGGGAATTGTTATACTCCTTCCGTTGTAGTTGACAATGAGGGTACGGTGCATATCGCCTGGAGCGATAGGTCGGATTACGGCGGCAGTGGCTATGATGAGGACATTTTTTATAAAAAAAAACCAGTTAACGGCAGCTGGACGACAACAGAGGTGGTAAGCACAGAAAGCTCAGACCATAGCTATAATCCTTCCTTGGCCGTGGACGCCTTAGGTACACTGCATCTCGCCTGGTATGACGGCACGGATTATGGTGGATGTGGCAGTGACTGGGATATCTTTTATAAACAAAAACCAAGTGGAGGCAGCTGGACAACAACAGAGGTGGTAAGCACAGAAAGCACAGAATATAGTTCGCACCCGTCTTTGTCTGTAGACGCTGCAGGCTCGGTACATGTCACATGGTTTGATGAAACGAATTATGGCGGCAGCGGTAGCGACCAGGATATTTTCTACAAGCAAAAACCCAGTGGAGGCAGCTGGACAACAACCGAGGTGGTAAGCACCGAGAGCACAGGCTTAAGCTGGAATCCGTCATTGTCTGTAGACGCTGCAGGCACTGTACATGTCGCCTGGTATGACGGGACCAACTATGGCGGCAGTGGCAGCGATCCTGATGTTTTCTACAAACGGAAACCTAGCGGTGGCAGCTGGACAACAACAGAGGTAGTAAGCACCGAGAGCACAGGCTTAAGCTGGAATCCGTCATTGTCTGTAGACTCTGTAGGCACTGTACATGTCGCCTGGGCGGATAGGACGTATTATAGTGGTAGTGGCGAGGATGAAGATATTTTCTACAAGCAAAAACCAAGTGGAGGCAGCTGGACAACAACAGAGGTAGTAAGTACCGAGAGCACAGCCTTTAGCAGCAACCCTTCAATATCTGTGGATTACGAAGGCACAGTACATGTCACCTGGGACGATCTTACGGAGTATGGTGGCAGCGGCAGCGACCGGGATATTTTCTATAAGCAAAAACCCAGTGGAGGCAGCTGGATAGCAGCGGAGGTGGTAAGCACTGAAAGTACAAGCTTAAGTAAATATCCTACATCGTTTGTGGATAGCAAGGGTGTAGTACATGTCGCCTGGGAGGACGGAACTGAATATGGTGGCAGCGGCACGGACTACGATATTTTTTATAAATACAGGGAAAATTTTCCACCAAACACCCCTGAAAAACCTACCGGTCCAACAGACGGAAAAACCGGCAGAATGTATAATTACTCTGTTGTCACAACCGATCCAGATGATGACGAGGTCTATTATTGGTTTGACTGGGGTGATAACTCACCAGGGAACTGGCTTGGTCCATATCCTTCCGGTCATACCATCACTGCAACACATGTATGGTCTGACCAAGGCGTATATGCCATCCAAGTGAAAGCAAAGGACGCCTACGGAGCAGAAAGCCCGTTGTCTGATCCGTTAAACGTAACTATCAAAGGACCGGTCCTTTGGATTGGTGAAATCGTCGGTGGAATAGGTGTATCAGCGGTTGTTAAGAACAACGGTACTGCAGAAGCAACGAAGGTTTCCTGGACCATCGTCCTTGACGGTACATTGATCTTCATTGGAAAATCATCAGGGGGCGTAGAAACAAGTATCGCAGAAGGAACTCAAATATCCATTAAAACAGGTTTTGTCTTTGGGATTGGTAAAACAACCATCAAGGTATCGGCAAGCTGCGACGAGGGAAAAACCGCAGAGAAAACCGCATCTGCATTCGTCTTTGGACCCTTCGTCCTGAACGTAAGCTAAGACGTTCTCTTTTTTCCTTTTTTTAATCCTTTGATTTTGATATGTCCTGAAAAACCACGCATCAACATCCCCTAAATTCTACACATACGTTTTTAAAGAAACACTCACTACATTTTTTTCACCAGACATGGCCAGAAAGAAACGACGATTCAACCATGTTCAACGAAAGGCAAATGCAAAGAAACGAAACCTAGGGTATCTGCCTCTTTTTGACAATCCGTTCCCAAAAGGTGATGTCCGAAGCATCGACATGCATCATGTAAACAGCATCATCGTCGTCCCCCTCCCCCACAGAACTCATAAGAAAATGACTGACCATGACACCTATTGCAAAAAATGGATAAAAAAACTGTTTCTCCTTGATATCGACACTTTACTAAGCCCTGACATCTCAACAGTAGACCAAGCAAGACCGTTCACACAAGACCTGATGGAATTGGACCCGATCAGGGACTACGAGACTGCTTCCTTTGACTCAATGCTACTGTTTTCCCCTATCGACGGAGAAAACGAAGAAGACATTACAGAGTAATGACTAAAAAAGATGATGGAAACACGGGAGAGAAGGGATCATCACATCCCAAAAGCTTATATAAATGTTCATTAATATAAATAATGGGGAATGTTTTTTTGAAAGCTACTATGTATGTGAAATGTACAGACTGCGGTCTCCTGCGGCCAAAAAAAGGGAGTTTACAAAAAATGGGAATCCTGGATGGGAACAACTGTCCAAACTGCGGTGGCGAAGTCATCCTCATACCCACAATCCCATAAAGCATCTAACATCCTATAAAAGAAAAAACTCCTTTATGGATACTGTTCATTAGTACATTTATAGATACTATTACGGGTGATGTGGCTCCTGTTCTTTTTCGAATTCAATGATTGATTCAATGGTTCAAAAAAGGAGGCGTAAAGAGAAAAAAAGATGTACCCAGCTTTATCGGAAGAGAGCCATGGATACATATCTTGTGGAATTTTACCCTCTTATTAGGGATTCCTCTACGCATCTTATGAGTAGGTCACCGGGAACTCCCCTGGATATAAGTCACTGATCGTCGGGGTTTGTTGATGCCCTGTCCAGAAAAACACAATCAGTTCGACCCATGGTTTGGCATACGAAAAAGCCTCCTCCGCTGAGTTAATACCATCGTGATTGCCATTGGAATCTGCCCATCCGTTAAACCCACTGATAAGAAAATCTGAGAAGAACGAGCCATACGACACCTGATTCTCCTGAGAGGACATAAGGACCACTCGGCCCTGGCCTGCGACGCTTTGCACAAACCCCTCGCTATAACTCTCTGCAGTGTACGTCACCTGTCGATCCTGACGAGTGGTGCCGAACATCGGGGGGTCATTAAACCCGCCACTATAGCAGGAGTCAACGATAAGACACAGGCCTTGACAGCGGATCATGCTTAAGAAGAAATTCAGCAGATCATCCGTGATAAACCCATACCATTTGTTAAATCCGTTATACATGATAAGAACCTCGTCTGAGCCATCAGCCTCGTCCTTTGGAGGCAGATCCCATGGTTGACCATTAAAGGGGCTGTAGAGGTGATTCCCATGCGTCGTGATGTAGACGACAACGTGATCCTCACTTTGTGAATTCTTCCGTAACCAAAGAAGTCCTTTAATCAGGTTCTGAAGCGTTGCATCACTCCCTTTGACCACCCGAATATTTTCTTCGTTCCAATACTGAGGTGAATCAAGAAGACATGCAGTCAGGTTATCGCATGCTTCAAGCATGGAGGGGCGATTCTGGTCAGGAGCATTCAGATACACTCCCACCGCAAATAGCAGCGCCCAATAATTGGATTCCGACGTTCCCTGGGACGCTTCGCTTTCTTTATTGTGTTGCCCTACATTGACTGCTGTAGCCCATGCAGGTGACAGCAGCAACACAACGCAGATGAATGATGCGCAGCCTATGAATGTGTTTCTACCTACTTTCATAATGTACCCCCTATCATCTTGTTATAATAAGAACATCATTTATATAAATTTCTCAGGAATCCTCCCGCTATTCAACGAAACATCATAAAGACGAGAAAAAAATGCAATCAACGAATCTCTTTTAAATTTTTTTTTCATTGATGTTTCATCAGTCAATATAATTCCGTTTACTCTAGATTTTACCTTGTTGTGAAGGAACATCCTTTTATAGTACGGCTCCCGATACAAAAACATCACCTACGAAGGTACGATAGCGTATCAGAGAAAAACATGATGATATCAAGAGGATGCCACCACATCAGTTGTCTCATTGCAACAGCAGACCACAAATCGCTTTTTTGCACCCGAGAGGAACCTTCCTCAAATACAAACAACCCCATCGCCTCATCGGGAACAAGAATCGTAATCGTACCAGACGCATTGGCAGTGTTTCCCGCAGCATCAGTGACGGTAAAAGTGTAGGTATAGACGCCTGGGTCTGTGTACACATGTGTTGGGTTTAACTTTGTTGAGGTTCCCTGATCGCCAAACTCCCACAGATAACTGTAGGGTGGTAGCCCTGTGAGCGGCTGCACGCTTGCGTTAAACTGAATGGTCTCACCCACATATCCGACGTGTGGCGCCCAGATTTCAATAATCTCAAGCGGGGGGTTTGGAGCGATATCTATAAAATACAGAAACGTTGAAAATGGCTGGGAAAAATTTATTTTTACGTATGCAGCATAGACACTAAGAGATTCATATTGTTCCGTAGGACGTTCCAAATAAAACGTAAAGGAAAGGGTTTCGGCAACAACCATGAAATCCTCTGAGGTGAGGTTTCGTACCACAGCGCCATAGCACAGCGTACCGGTCCTATTGCAGTAACTCACAAAATAATCTTGTTCGGAGGTCGACATCTGAAATCCATATTCGACCATGTCTATATACCATGTAAAATTAGAGTCATTTCTGAATGTCCCCCTGTTTTCAATATTGCCCACAACATGTAAACAAACGGTACACACCATTCCTTGTTGGATATAGGTTGCCCGTTCGATATCAAGATTCTCCACACAAATCTCTGTGGAATTGGTCACAATCGTCGTCTCACCAGTCAGATAATCAAAGGAACAGATATCCCCAACATAATCGGTGATGGTAACCGTAGCAGGACGGAGAATGCGAATCTGCTGTATGATTACGTCCTCAACCGGCCAGTTCTCCATAGACCCGTATTTTGTTGTCGTCTGAACTTTGGCTATGGCACGCACCACTTCAATACCGTTTACCACCCTGCCAAACGCGGCATACCCATAGGAATCCACCCCACCGGGTTCCAGTTGCCGCTGCCTGCCATCGTCGATAAAAAACTGACTGGTCGCACTGTTCGGGTCACTGGTCCGCGCCATCCCAATCGTACCATCAAGATGACGCACCTCAGGATGAACCTCCAGATCAATCGGGCCATATGGGCTTTCCTTTAAAGTTCCGTTTGGGTAATATCCACCACCCTGAATAACAAAGTTATTAATCACCCGATGAAACACCAACCCATCATAAAATCCATCCGTTGCAAGTCGGATGAAGTTTGCAGTGGTGTTCGGCATCCTATCCTCAAACAGCTCCACAACCATCGTTCCCTTCGTCGTATTTATCACTGCGATACTATTTTTATTACACGGCAGAACCACCGTAAAACCACCAAGGAGAAATACATCCCTAAGGATTATTCCTCTATCCTGATTTAGAAACGTGATCTGTTCCCCGTTGGTGTAATGAAGGAATTGAATGGGTTTGAAGAATACGATGTACACATTCACCGCCATAACAGTCGAGTACCTCTCATCGGTCATCAGTGTATGAACCCGACCAAGCAGAAACATCCGCTTATACAACTCTTCATCTGAGAAGACCTCTGCAGTCTCCTCTGTACTAGCTTCATAACTACTCTTCTCAACGCCTGCTGCCAGCACCGAGACACTGCTAAGCAGGAGCAATACCATAAAGACATCGGTCAGTTTGATGATGCTCATAGGAAAGAATCCTTCTTTTTCCAACCAGAGTATGATTAATTATCCTATGAATCCATATAAATGTTTTGGGTTGAAAAAATACAGAGTAGCACAAATAAAAACGATACCAACACATAAAAAAAAAAAGCAATCATCAACACAGAGTTCCCTATGCAGACAACATGTATCTTATAAAAAATCCATACAAACGTCTCTCTGCCTCAG
>MUGE01000066.1:0-6436 GCA_002900545.1 Thermoplasmata archaeon M11B2D
AAATCTATGCTGCAACAAGTGGTGACCTCCTAAAATCGTTTGAAATGGCTATTCAATTCGCCACTAAAGTATTCTGCGTCCCACTTCAAAAGAAAGGAAATATCGTCCTTACGATAGCGCCATACCCGATGGATATTGATTTGTATCAATCCCAGAAGGCATTGGATAATGGGAAGTTAGCCTTAGAAGAGGATGGTATTATTATTCTAATCTCGAAGTGTCGTATGGGTGTTGGGGAAGATGCGTTTCTTGATCTTTTCTGCAAAGCAGAGACTCCTCAAGGAGTTTTAGAGATTCTTGGTGATGAATATAAACTAGGGTATCATAAAGCGGCAAAAATGGCTGCAATCGGAGTGCATGCTCAAATGTGGACTGTCACTGATCTCCCTGATGACATTGTAAAGAAAGCTATGCTAAAACCCTACCAAAGTATTCAAAAAGCAATAGATGACGCCGTAAAAATAATGCAACATAAAGGAAGAAAACCACATGTCATTGTCATGCCCTCTGGGAGCCTCACTATCCCTGTACTCCATGGGGGGACATAGATGGATTTTCACTGGACCGAGGAACAAAAACTCTGGAGAAAAACCGTACGGGAGTTCGCCCAAAAAAAGATAACGCCAAAGGTCCGAGAGATTGACACAAACAAGAAAATCCCAGAATCACTCATTAAGGAAATGGCGTCACTAGGTTTACTTGCCCCAACTGTTTCAAAAGAATATGGAGGCGCAGGAATCGATTGGACAATGGCGTGTATCGCAGCAGAAGAACTTGGACGTGCAGATATCAGCCTTGCCATACCAGTATTGTATTTGGTAGAAGCTGCATGGGGGTTTATCTTTGAACAATACGGCACACCAGAATTAAAAGCAGAGTATCTGCCAAAAGTAACTGCAGGGGATGCATTTCTCGGGATTGCAGTCACTGAACCAGAAGGAGGTTCTGATATCGTTGGTGCACTAAAAACCAAGGCAGAAAAAAAAGAGGACAAATGGGTCGTGAATGGCGAAAAGATGTTTATCAGTGGCGTCAATGAATCTCGAACAGGGGGTGGTATTCACCTGACACTTGCACGAACAAATCCAAAGACGGGACATAAGGGATTTTCATTCTTTGCGATTCCCCTAAAAGAAAACCCCCGAGTTAAAACAACCCTCTTGGAGGATATGGGGCGGATGGGTATTTCGACCGGTGGCTTTGTCATGGAGGACGTCGAGATACCAGCGCAAAACCTCATCGGGGAACTCAATAGAGGGTTTTACTACGCCATGGAAGGGTTTTCTGCAGCGCGAGTGCTTATTGGCGCCACCTGTGTAGGCACCTCTGAGGCAGCACTACAATTCGGAGCAGATTATATTAAAAACCGAAAGGCATTTGGTCGTCCTCTTGCAACATTTGAAGGAATACAATTTCCCTTCGCAGAACATTTTGTGAAAATAGAAGGCGATAAACTCCTAACATATCGTGCAGCATGGCTTTTAGATCAGATGTATACAAAGAAAACAACGACACATCATGAGGTTGCTTTGGCGGCTGCGACATGTAAGCTTAGTGCTCCGCAGCATGCGTTTGGCGTGATGAACGAAGTGGCAGATTGGCTTGGAGCTGCCGGATATACAAAAGAATACGATATTGAGATGGGCATCCGAGGTGTTCGATCGTACTCCATTGGTGCGGAAGGGACAATGAATATCATGAGGATAATCATCGCACGGGAGCTTTTAGGAAAAGAATTCTTACCCTACAATCAACTGGAACAAGAGAGGTAATCAAATAATAAAATTTAAACCAAAACCGATATCACCAGTGGTTTTTCATATAAATTGTTTGAATATTGACGAATTCTTTCATCCCATACCAGGATAATTCACGACCAAATCCAGCATGTTTGATTCCTCCAAAAGGAAGCCGGGGATCCGAGTGAACGATTTCATTGACGAACACACAGCCAGCTTGTATTTCTTTTATCAGCTGCTTGCCTTTTTCGAAATCTCTTGTCCAGATGCTAGAGCCAAGGCCATAAACGGTATCATTTGCTTTTCGTATTGCCTCTTTTTCATCTCGTACTTTTATTAACGCAGCGACTGGCCCGAACGTCTCCTCAGAATACAACGGCATTCCGGAACGAATGTTTGAAAGAACAGTCGGTAAATAATAATAACCTGGCGTATTTTGTACTCGTTTCCCTCCAACGAGAACACAAGCACCTTTTCGAACAGATGCTTTCACTTGAGCATCAATTTTTCGTAAGATGTCTTTTCGGGCAAGAGGACCGATATCTGTTGATCTATGGTGAGGATCTCCAATTGAAAGTTCTGTTACTTTTTCAGTAAAACCATCTCTGAACTCTCGAAATACTTTCTGGTGGATGATGAAGCGTTTTGCAGCGATACAACTTTGACCAGTGTTAATCATTCGGGATTTGACTGCTTGTTTTACCGTATAGTCGATATCCGCATCATCAAGGACGATAAATGGATCGCTTCCACCAAGTTCTAACACAACCTTTTTCAGATACGTCCCTGCCAGTCCAGCAATACACCTACCTGCGGTATCACTACCGGTCACAGTCACTGCAACCACACGATTGTCTGCTAGAACTCTCTTGACCGACTTTGATCCAATTAGGAGCGTTTGAAATGTATGAGAAGGGGCCCCCGCATTTCGAAAGACCTCCTCGATTGCACGTGCACATTGAGGCACATTTGAAGCATGCTTCAAGAGGACTCCATTTCCAGCCATTAAAATAGGAGCCGCACATCGAAAAACCTGCCAGAAGGGAAAGTTCCATGGCATTACCGCAAGAACAATACCAAGGGGAGAACAGCGGATATAACTTGTATTTTTACCGGTTTGGATGTATTCATTTTCTAGTAATTTTTCCCCATATTTAGCATAATACTCACAGACCCAGATACATTTCTCAATTTCAGTTTGCGCCTGGGTGATAGGTTTACCCATTTCAGTAGTGATGAGTCGTGCATATGTTTGTTTATTTTTTTTAAGAATTCGGGACGCGTTTCTAAGAATTTTTCCCCGATCAGAATATTGAAGGTTCTTCCAACAATCAAAGGCGTGACTAGTTTTTTTCACCTGCTCCTGTATTTTTTTCGCGTTCCATTCCTTGAACACTTTCAATGTCTCGCCAGTGGAAGGATCAATTGAGTATAAGACCATAGGTCATCACGTCACTGGTTAAGGAATCATATGAAGAGACTTAAAACCTCGTCTCAATCATCTAAATGATTTTTTTCTAGACATTTTTTCAAATCAGTGCGACCGATGTTGATGATTTAGGAAAATGTTTATTAAACGATATCTTTTTCTATGACTGATGCAACAATGACGGAAGACGCGATACTAATAAAAAAAGGGGAACA
The DNA here is from genome assembly GCA_002900545.1 of Thermoplasmata archaeon M11B2D. GTDB lineage: Archaea > Thermoplasmatota > E2 > DHVEG-1 > DHVEG-1 > SM1-50. The sequence continues at coordinate 3,384 of MUGE01000066.1, forward strand.
AAAAAGCGAAGTAAAAAGACCAGGAAAACTGTATCGACTTATTGTAAAATCACCTCATATAGAGGCGATTATCGCTGAACTAGATCCTCACGCGGAATCACGATGGTTCCAACATGATGGTGAAGAAATGCATATTGTCCTTAAAGGACAGATAGAATATACGGTAGGTGAAAAATCGTACAAACTAAATGAAGGAGACACTCTTTGGCATATTTCCTCATTGAAACATCGTGCAAGAAATATCAAAAATGAAAAAGCGGTTTACATCACCATGGGAACACCACCGACATTTATGTGGAGTACGCTGTAACATACATACCTCCTCATCATAGTTTCATTTCACTTTTTATGAATGGGTGCGATAAACGAGGTGCATACCGATGAAAAGTAATGCCATTGAAAGCGGCATCATTGAATTAATAAAAAAGGCAGAAACAGAATTACCCAAGGATGTCATTATAGCGCTCAAACAGGCGTATGATCGTGAAGAAGGTATCGCCAAAATACAGATAGAGACCATATTAAAAAATATTGAATTGGCAAAAACATCTGGGCGTCCAATGTGTCAGGATACGGGTATTCAAACGTTTTTTATAACTGCTGGGTTTGATTCCCCATACTTGAAAACTATAAAGGGGATTCTTTTTGATGCTGTGAAAAAAGCCACCATAGAGATTCCTCTTCGACCAAACACCGTGGATCTATTTACCGGGAAAAACCATGGTGACAGTACCGGTGATTATATCCCTTCCATCACCTGGGACCTTTTACCTGGAAGCGACATCATAATAACAGCCTTGCCAAAAGGGGGAGGCAGTGAAAATATGAGTCGACTTGGGATGTTGAAACCAGGCGTTGGTATCGAGGGTGTTAAGAAATTCATTGTTGATGAGGTGATGAAGGCAGGGGGGAGTCCGTGCCCACCGACTGTCATCGGTGTTGGTATTGGTGGTGGTGCTGATATATCACTGAAGCTTGCCAAAATCGCTCTTCTGAGACCAGTTGGTAAACGACATCCAGAACAGACCATTTCTACAATTGAACAGGAAATAATTGAAAGAATAAATGGAAGCGGTATCGGTCCCATGGGACTTGGAGGAAAAACCACGGTTCTTGACGTACATATAGAGAAAGCACATCGACATCCGGCAAGTCTCCCTGTCGGAATTTCGGTGCAATGCTGGGCAGATCGACGTTCAAGCATGGTGATTCATGCTAACGGAACCTGGGAGGTGGAATAGATGGAATATCATCTAACTTTACCGGTTTCACCAGATTTGATTAAAAAATTGCATATTGGCGATGTTCTTTACATCACAGGTGATATTTTTACTGCAAGAGACGAAGCCCACAAAACGATGCTTGAGAAAGAAAAAAACAACCTCCCGTTTGATCCTTCGTCGATGGCGCTGTACCATTGTGGACCGCTTATGAAAAAAACTCCCAATGGCTGGGAGGTGGTTTCTGCCGGACCGACAACCAGCGGAAGGATGGAGCTATTTGAAGATAAATTCATAGAAAAATTCGGGGTACACATTATCATTGGTAAAGGTGGTATGGGAGAAAAAACCAAGAAAGCGTTACAGAGACATAGCGCCGTTTACACCGCATACACCGGTGGTGCAGGGGCCTTAGCTGCAGAACGTATTAAAAATACACAAGCAGTGTATTGGCTTGAAGAATTCGGGATGCCGGAAGCCGTCTGGATTTTCACTGTAAAAGAATTCGGCCCCCTCATCGTCGCTATGGATGCTTTTGGTAAATCAATTTATAGGCAACTAGAGTAGATATGTGATAGGGTTTTATCGCTCTATTTCAAAAGATATCTTCAGTTCAGCACGGTACAACATCAACTTATCATTATCTATTTTTACATCAAATTTTGTGACTTCGGCTCGTCGTATCTTCCGTACAGTCTTTGCTGCTTCGATGACAGCATTTTCAGCCGCTTCTGAAAAACTTTTTTGGGATGTACCAACAATATCGATTATTTTATACACTACCATCTTTCATAGCACCTCCATAATCAATAGCGTACATTCCCTACTTAATACTTTTTATAATGATGCATATGTTAAAATAAAACATCTCGTCAGTGCAGCGATGAGTTTGACAAAAGAGACTCCGAGAGGATGAGATATCACCTCACAAGATACCGGTTATTTCTTCTTTTTCTCTGCATCTTGTATTTCTTTTTTTATCCAGGATTCTACCGCCGTTCCATGGAAAAGTTGTTGTAATTCTTCATCGAACGTGGATGGTTTTACAACCATGATCCACCCCTTCTCATACGGGCTTTTATTAATTAATGTACAATCATCCTCTAATCCGGTGTTAACCTTGGTAATCTCACCGGACACAGGCGACACAAATTTCCCTACCCATTTCGCTGATTGGATCTTCCCGCAGGTTTCACCTTGCGTGACCTCATCACCTTCGAAAGGAAGATCGATGTAGGTAGTATCGCCAGCGCTTTTCTGATAAAAATCGTTCATCCCAACACGAACAGTTCCATCAGATTCGACTTTCACCCATGCATGCTCTTTATGGTAGTATAACTCATCTGGAAAATTATATCCTTCAATTACTGCCATTGACAAGACACCTCCATGTTTCTACATGCTATTCGTTTCTGGTTTAAATATCCTTTTCTTTTTCGATTATTGTAGTAGAGGAGCTAGCGAGATTTTCATCTATATTTCTCAACAAGGTCAGCAATTTCAGTCGGAAAACTAGCTAGTTTTACGCCTGCTTTCTCAAATGCTTTAATCTTCGATTCAGCGGTCCCTTTCCCTCTGGAAATAATGGCACCAGCATGCCCCATTCTCTTGCCTGGAGGAGCGGTCCTGCCTGCAATGAATGCAAACACAGGTTTGTGAATATGCTCGGTAATGTATTCAGCAGCATCCTCTTCAGCAGTCCCACCGATTTCACCGACCAAAACAATAGCTTTTGTCTCCGTATCTTTCTCAAACGCATCCAAAGCATCAATAAATGTCGTCCCTATAATTGGGTCGCCACCAAGCCCCACACAAGTGCTCTGACCAATGCCC
>MUGE01000067.1:0-6402 GCA_002900545.1 Thermoplasmata archaeon M11B2D
TATGACACTTCTTCATAATCTTCCTCCTACTTGTACCTAATACGAAGTACCAATTTTTTTATCTCTTACAATGATATATTAATAATCTATTTAAATATTTGCTGAAAAAAACAGATTAGGAAATACATTAAATATTTAAGAATCGCCCGTTTTTGTAAATTAATTCGTTATCCGCATAAACCTCCCCGTTTTTTCGCAGATCGCAAACCATATCCCAATGTAGGCTTGATTTGTTTGTACTGCCAGTCTCCGGGTATCCGCTCCCCACCGCAAGATGAATCGTTCCTCCGATTTTCTCATCGAACAAGGTGTTCTTCGTATACCTCTTCACTCCGTAGTTGGTGCCAAACGCAAACTCACCTAACCGTTTTGCACCAGGGTCCATAGCAAGCATGGTGCGGAGGAACGGTTCAGCTTTTGATGCTGTTGCCTTCACCACGACGCCTTTTTTGAACCAGAGTTGAATGTCATTGACCTCACGGCCTGCATACGAGCCTGGGAAGGAATAGCTGATGTGTCCCTCCGCCGAGGTTTCGACAGGACCAGTGAAAACCTCACCGTCTGGGAAGTTCTCCTTCCCCGAGCAGTTTATCCATTTTCTTCCTGCAACAGAAACACGAAGATCGGTATCCTTGGAAAAAACATGCAGGTTCTTTTTCGTACTGAGGAGTTTTCGTATCTTCTCCTGCTCTTTTTGAACCGTGCACCAGTGTTTTATTGGGTCTTTGGTGTGAACATGGGCAGCGTTAAAAATAAAATTTTCATAGTCGGCTAGCGACATCTCTGCATCTTGTGCCGACGCCTGGGTAGGATACTGGGTCACGCACCAGCGCAGCTGCTTTTTTGCTGCTCTTTTAAGGAAAATCTGATGGATTTCCTGATGAGCGGCACTGCTAATCGCCTGTTTTTTTGGGTCGATGTTGGTCATGTTCCTAGTGTTCTCAGGGCTGATGATGGAAAGACTGACATCTATCTGTTCGATTTCGAATTTACTCAGAGGAGAGACATATTTGAGTTGTTGGTCTGAGGAGTGTTTGTAAAAGATTTCTGCCAAACCATCGATACCGATGTGGGTGAAGGGGTGCGCACCAAGTTCTATTGCTTTTTGATAGACGTGTTTAATCAGCGGGGCGGCAAGATAGCTTCCTGAGATGACAAACAAGTCGTTTTTCTTCACTCCTAACGAATACCGCACTAAGATATCAGCATATTTCTCTAATCGTTTGTCTATCATACCTGATTCCCTGTCCGAGAACAAATGAAACGATAAAAGAGTTTCTGGTTGATTTAGATCTTCTCCCAGTCCTTTAACACGGATTCCCAGTGGTATTTTTTGATAGCGTCGATCTCATCAAGTTTTCGAATAATGCGCTCATAGCCTTTCATCAAGGTACGGGTAGATACCTTGACGATAAAATCATATTTTCCTGCGGTAACTGAGACATGAGTGACACCACGGATATCCCAGAGTTTTTTTATCGTCTCGCGGGACGAATATCCGGGTTTTATTGAGATGAAGATGTAGGCTTTGATGACCGTAAGTGCGAAGGATACGATACCTAAAATAATTAAAATCATGCCGATTACTTTTATCAGAAGCATCACCGGGTCTGTGGAAAAATCTGTGATATACCCAAGGTGCAATAAGAGGATGGAGAACGGGACCGCAAAAATAATTGTTGATGCACGGATCGCGTTGTTGACACTGGCTTTCCCCAATCCAAGTGCTCGGATGTATAAGACATACGCAAAGAATGTTATTCCCATCGTAGCGGCTAAGAGCAGGAAATAGTACGGGTGAATGGAACTTGTGACTCCTGAGATGAGATGAGTACTTGAGGTAAACACATCCTTTACGAAGAGAAAGATGGCCGTAAAGAGAAATGAAAAGATAACGTTCCATAACCGGATGTTAATAGAATCGTTTGGTCTGTTACGTATCTTCATGATTTTTAATTTCCGTTGATAAATCGAGAAGACCGCCCAGGTGGGGTTCACGACGATGAACACGAGAAGGATAGGCATGAATTGGAATTCACCGGTAAGACTGATTGACGCCAGAATCGCACCAAAAGTGACAATCACCGAGGATTGGACTTCTACGAGTGTCGGGACGTCCTTTTCCGTGATGGATTCCATGAGCAGCAGATATAAAATAACGATCTGGGAGAATGAAAGAATCACTGAGGGATCTTGTACCTGGGAGACAATCGCGCAATATCCAACCGTGTTTACTGCATTCATCAGCCCTGCGACAAGATGGTTTTTCAGTTCGGTTTTATGAATGAAGCGTATTTTTTTAAACGAAGGATCTAGGATCTTTGAGCCGATGCTTTTTCCGCGTATCGGTATCGAGAGTATCGAAGTTATAAGGATGGTCATGATGGCGCCGACAAAAAAAAGACCAAATGCGAATGCCCAAGGGTCTGTAATAAACGGTGATTGGGCACCAACATAGCTGTCTAGCGCTGTCACTGCTGCAGCAATAAACGAAGAGGTGACTGCCAGGATGTAAAACAGGTATTTTTTCCTAATAATCATGCTTTTGTCTCATTATTGCAGGCTGATTTCTTTTTCGATGATCTGGGTGGTTGTTTTGTTTACGCCGTCTATCATCTGAATCCTATCGGTCACATCTAACAGCTCTTCGAGGTTTTTGACCTGCGCACGAACGACGATATCATACTCACCAGCAATAATGGAGATCTTTGTGACGTTATCGATTTTTCTCATTTCTTTGATCGCTTTATCGGTTTTTCCTGGTTGCAGGCTGATTAGGATGTAGGCGCTTATCATGGTTCTTCACCCATCTTTCACGCGGAATATTGATTCCTGGTATAAAGTTATCTGTCTTGATTATGCTCCAGATAGACATCGTAGATATCCTTTTTAGAACGAAGTTTTTAAAATAGGAGAGTTGTTGTAATAAAAAGTATGGTGCATGTTTCAATACTCGATGGGTACGTCGATGAGCCAACCTGTCTTGGTGTTCCACCCTATATAAGTCCATATCCCCGCTATATTGCTGGAGCAATCTGGAGTTACGACGCTCATGCTCCCGTTACGTATGTGACCATAGATCAGGTTAGAAACGACATGTCTTTGCTAACACGTATCGCAAAATCCGATGTTCTCGTTGTTATCGCAGGGGTGTCAGTCCCAGGAAGATATCTCTCTGGGTTCCCCGTAAGCCCCCATGAATTGATCCGTTTTCTACGCGAGATGCCAAAACCGGTTAAACTCCTCTGCGGTCCTGCTGCTCGATATGGATTTGGAATGGCGGGAGGAAAACATGTCACAGAAACTAACGTTGTACAACATGTCTTCGATGTCATAGCAAAAGGAGACGGAGAGATTATTGTTTCAGATTTATTACAAAATCATCTCAACAGCGAAAAAGTAGATCCAACAGCATGCAGAACAAGTCCTCATACCATAAGTACCTTCGCGGTGCGCGGTGCAGTGATTGTATCGCAGCATCCTTTTTTCCCTGCCTATCTTATTTCGGAGATTGAAACATATCGTGGATGCTCACGTAGTATCACGGGTGGATGTTCGTTCTGTAGTGAGCCAAGCAAAGGGAGACCGAGTTTCAGAACCGTCGATGAAATCTGCGATGAAATCGCTGCATTGTATAAGGTTGGAATCCGTCATTTCCGTATCGGGAATCAACCCTGCATCTTCTCGTACCTTGCAAAAGGTGCCGGAGATGTTGAGTTCCCCAAACCTAATCCACAGGCTCTTGATCGGTTGTTCCAAGGGATACGAACTGTGGCACCGGACCTAAGAACTCTTCATATAGATAATGCAAACCCAGGGGTCATCGCACGCTACCCTGATGAATGCAAACGGATTGCTAAAAGCATCATCCGATACCATACGCCGGGTGATGTAGCCGCCCTGGGTGTTGAAAGCGTTGACCCTGTGGTCATCAAAAAAAATAATCTCAAGGCTACCGCTGAGGAGGTATTCGCTGTTGTGAAGCTGTTTAACCAGGTTGGTGCTCAGCGAGGCTCAAATGGACTGCCGGAGTTGCTCCCGGGCCTTAATTTTTTGTTTGGTCTTGATGGTGAAACGAAACATACGTTTGCTCTTGATTATGAGTTTCTGAAAAAGATTTACGACAGCAATCTGCTTCTCAGGCGCATCAATCTCCGTCAGGTCATCCCGATTCCTGGTACAAGAATCTCTGAGGTTGGAGAGAAGTATATCAGAAAACATAAAATGGAGTTTCAACGGTTCAAACGAAAGGTCCAGCAGACGATTGAGCGCCCAATGCTTCAACGTCTGGTACCACAAGGGACTCTTCTTACACAGGTGTTCACAGAAGCCTATGAGGGGAAGTTGACGTTCGCACGACAGCTGGGAAGCTATCCTTTGCTTGTTGGTATGCCTGGTGTCTTTCCAAAGCACCGTTTTTATGACGTGAAGATTGTTGCGTACGGCTTTCGATCGCTTACCGCTGTACCATTCCCACTGGACATCAATAACGCTTCTCGGGAGACAGTGGAGGCAATTCCTGGTGTGGGTAAGAAACGAGCGATAAGAATTTTAGCGAATCGGCCATTCCACAATAAAGAAGAATTCCTTAACTCATTTGATGATCGGACAGTCGCGCAGACCCTCGAAAGATTTATTCAGTTCGATGTAATAAACGACGAACAGGAAGATGTCTATGTCGAAAAGTAAGGTTACGTCGTTAGAAAAACACCTTGGATATACGTTTTCAGATAAGAAGCTCCTTACAACAGCGCTGACTCATAAGACCTACGCATTTGAGGCTCAGACACCAGTAGAATATAACGAACGATTGGAATTCCTTGGTGACAGTATCCTGAATTTTATCATTGCCGAGAGACTGTATCAAAGCAATCAGTATTTTTCTGAAGGGGAGCTAACACGAAGACGCGCCATTGGTGTGAACAACAACGTCCTAGCTGATGTCGCAACACGACTTGACATCGGCCCATTTTTACTGCTTGGAAAAGGAGAAAGCAAACAGGAAGGCGCAAAGAACCGGACGAATCTTGCAAATGCTCTAGAGGCGTTAATCGGTGCGATTTACCTTGATTCAGACCTTAAGACGGTACGAAGCTTCATTTTCGAGAAAATCTATACAAAAGATTTCTTATTTTAATTCAAATTCTCTCTGGCTTCTTATTGTTTCCCATTGTATCATTTTCACAACCTCCCCTTCCCTCCTCATTTCACCTACACGATTTCTCGTAACAGTTCTTAAAAAAAAGAAAAAAATGAGAGAAAAGTGGCTTTCTTCTTAAGCAATGATTCGAATTAAAAAACCACTGAGAAACACAAGCGATAGCGTCGCCAAGTAAAACAATGTATGCTCCCAACTTTCAGTTACGACGAGTTTCATCTTCCCCTTTCTCCTTCATCACCTTGCAAAAATACATTTTGTATCAGCATTTATAGTTTTCTATTTAAAATACAGCAATTGTTGAATTCTTAATAAAAATAATGAACATTCGTAATTCTTATATGATTCTATGACACAAACCTATAGTTAAATGACGGAATGATTTGCAGCTCCTATCTGTTAAAAAAAAATTGTAGCACAAAAAAAATTTTAAAAAACTTCTCCTCGTTATATTATATGTTGGCGAATCTAGATTTTCTCCATATATTTCCAGTTCTTGTATGTATTGTTGCGAACAACAGACGGTGAAAGCGTTTTCTCGGTTCCCTCAGAGGATAAGACATCGATGATGATCCCTTCGATATCCCGTATAAGAATTTCGCTTTCATCCTCATTGTAATCAGTCGTGTAGATTTTCCCACCCTTATAGATGACCCCATCTTCAGGATTAAATATCGGTTTATGCTCAATTTGCAATTCTGAATCGAAATCCTTAATGTCCTCCAGCTGTTTGAATTGGTACGCGTCCTCCGCCATACCAATCATGGTCCGCAGTATCTGTATCTTCCTTGGTTCCTTCTCCGCATGAATCGCATCTTGTAGACCAGAAACAATCGCAGGGACTTCCTGAGGTTTGATATCACGCAGAATCTTGCCCCAGAACCAATTATATAACTTACTCCCTCTTGCATTGATATGTTCAGGAGGTTTATCTGGGTATAGGATAATCCTCCCATTTAGCGTCCGATGGGTCTTCCGCCATTGGGTCCGCAGGGAATCAAGTTCTTTTTTTCGATTGTTTTTACTTGTCATTCTACAGTATTATTATGCATTTTAGGATATAAACATTATGGAACTGTATTCTTCACGTGCGAAAAATAGATATGACTGTTGTTTTTTCTTTGGAAACATCATCTAGGATAGTTTTAAATAGACATTTATATAATTAAGAATATGTGGGGATAACTATGAAAAGAATCTCTGATAAACGTAATGTAGGTGCTCTTCATAGATTCTCTGAGCAC
>MUGE01000068.1:0-6397 GCA_002900545.1 Thermoplasmata archaeon M11B2D
AAATAACTATTGTTTTTGTGCAAAGGACTTCAGAGATTCAAATCTCTTCCCCTAGACTTTTTTATTGTTTTTCTAGGAGAAAACATCCAGAATGCAATAAAATGATTTGAACTTCTAAATGCCGGTACTATTTCAGCTTCCCGTATGCACGTTTCCAGTCTTTTGCCAACCTTAAAAATTCTCCGTACCCGTTTTTTCTTATAAACTCAATGGATTGTTTGTATTTCTTATACTTATAGGCATTCTTACTATGAAAATCAAGTATAATCTCGCATGTTTGATAACCGGAACAATCTGCGCAGGTTTCAAGATTTTTTTCCTTAAAACAGCACACCTTCATTTTGCATTTTGCGTCATTGATATCCCTGTTACCGGTGTTATATCCTAATTTGCAACCCTTGCAGTAATTTTCAATAAGAGGTGGGCAAGTCTTACAATATGCACCGCAACATCCGATAAGCCTTATCTCGTTTGCAAGATTCTCTTCTCTTTTTAGCATTTAAATGACTGATGTTTGTTTCGATTAATAAAATTTTTCTTATCTCAATTCAACAGTGATAAATCATAGTCTGTCGATGAATATCATGTCGGTAACTATCTGTTCAAATCCCTTCTCCTTATAAACCATTGCAGAATCAGAAGCCTTGACTCGGTTTTAATTATTTTTTTCCACCAATAGGATTACTCAAGAATATCGGCAAGGAACATGAACCGAAAATATCATGTTGCGGCTCTAATAGTTTCGCACACCTCAGAACGCACAGTAATTTTTTTATAGGAGATGCATAATTAAACAAGGATTTACTTGGGGGTATATCTTTGAAGCAAAAACTCATAGGACTTATCATAGGCATTTGCCTCCTCTGCTCTCCCCTCCTAACTCCATCCTCAATTGGACTGCCGGCAGGGGCGATTTCAGAAGGAGCTATCTCGTTAGAATACCGTAACGTTACAGTCTATGCACCAGCAGTATCTCAAGCGACATCAGGGTATATGGGGGTTATATCAACAATTACGGTGACCGTACAAGAAAATGGCAGTGGGCGGGTATTTGTTGATACATTACCACTCACCGATGTCGATATGCAAGGTTCAGCTCGTCTTGCAGTGAAGGTTGCAAGAGCATTGGTAAAAACTGATACACGACCTCATTTAGACCCCGATACCTGTGATTTCTTCTTTGTTGTTCGAACGACTTCTCCGATGATTGGTGGTCCCTCAGCTGGAGCGATTATGACGGTTGCAGTAATCGCGCTTCTACAGAACTGGACAATTGATAATAGTACTGTTATGACCGGAATGATAAATCCCGATGGAAGTATCGGTCCGATTGGAGGGATCCCCTATAAGATTGATGCAGCATACAGTGTAGGAGCAAAACGGTTTTTGATACCGAAGGGACAAACAACGTACACCGAGATTGTCACGGAGTATCAAACAATAAACGGCGTTATCTGGCAAAATACCTATCCGGTTACTCGGAATGTCTCGGAGTATGCTCAGAGAAACTACGGCATGGAGGTCATCGAGGTCGAGGATATCAACGACGCTCTTCTGTTGTTAACTGGATGGACATTTCCTGTGGGAGAGTCAACTGATAAAATCACGACTGAAGATTATATACGTGCCATGGAACCACTTGCAACCACCTTACTTGATGAGGCAAGGGAATCACATCAGAATGCAAGTAATCTTTTTAATACGACCACAATCCCGAATCGATATCCAAATTATTACAGAAATCAAGTGACTGATTTCCTAAATGCAGCCACAGATCGTCTCCTTGAATCTGTCCACTGGTATGATCAAGGGGTCTATTATACAAGCACAAGCAAGTCATTTCAATCCCTAATTGACTCCCTTTTTGTTCGGTACGCCTGTCATTACTTCTCCTCTGAGAACCCCGAAGAATTTGTTCAGTCTCTTATAAATCAAACCCTGCAATCCTACCAAAATAAAAGTCAGTTAGCAAGAACTGCGGAAATCCGTGGGATGGTAACATTACAATGTGTTGGAGCTGCACAGCGCCGTATCAATGAGGCGGCGTCTTATCTTTCTGAGGCAAATGCAAGTTTCCAAAATACGGATTATCTCACTGCGCTTTACAAGATAGCCTATGCCACACAGCGTATTGATAGCGTCCGATGGTGGTTAGACATTGCTATTCCATTTCATGATTCAGGTGAGATAAACGAATCTTTAATCAAAACCTTAGCAGAAGAATACATTTCTGATGCTCAACAAGCGATTGTGTATTCTGAAATCATAGTAAGTGAACTGGGTTCAACATCAACCAATCTTAATGATGCAAAGAATCTTTTAAGTACTGCGCGTGTTGAGCAACAAAACGGGTATTTTGCCGCGGCATTGTTCGTTTCGTTCGAATCTTTGGTAAAGGCAAATCTCGCCTTAGAACTTGTTGATGGGGTAACAAATCAAAAACTAGAACGTGCCCGAGAACGAGCCAGCGCAAGCATCACTGAAAGTAGAAACATGGGAATAGAACCTGTTCTTGCTGTAAGCTATTATGAATATGGACAAAGTCTAGCAAATGAATCGTCAGTTGATTCCGCAATAGTCTATTATAAATACGCTGATCTAATCGCCGGTGCATTGCGATTCACAACCCCCTATGGAACACGATCCTCCCGTTATGTTGGGATCCCTGAAGAAAAAACAGTTGTCCCCTGGAATTCAGGGCCTGCGCAATATATCGGATTGTTTCTCCTTTTCGCTTTGATTGGAGGGATTATCGGTGTTGGATTTGGACTCTTAATAGCCGTTCTTTTTCGTCAAAAGAAACAGAACACACAATTTTTCTTAAAAACAAATCGACCGAGGAGTATTGAGGATTATTACAAAAAACAGAAATAAGACATCTCTGTTTATCTCGTCTAATGGACATCTCTGGAGAACTCGTCAACAACTACATCATAATAAAAAAAGCAAGAGACATCGGAAGACTATACAATAAAAGTCATATGGGAACACTTCAAAAGTCAGGTTCGCTTCAACTCAATCTGCTTGAAGGTTTGTTATTGCTTGATGAAAACAAAATGATTTTATTTCAAAATAAAAAACAAGTAAATCTTTCACAACTTCTCAAACTAGCAATTCAGCAAATACCTGATTTTGAAACAAAATATCTGGTCTTTAAAAATTTGCGAAATAGGGGACATGCGATTACTCTCATCGATGATGATGCGCATATTTCTTTTCGTAAATTAAAAACAGAAGAAACAACTCTTACTTCCTGTGCTATCGCAACCTTCTCTGAACGCGACACCCTTGATATTGATCAAATACAACGATATATCCGAAAATTCACAAAAAAGAACAATGCGTTATGGTTCGCACTTGTTGACGAAGAAGGCGATCTTACTTATTATGACGTATCAGAAATCACTCTCAAAGGGGATATTTCGGAGCAGAAGTACCCTGCAGGGCAGTGTATTTTGTTAAAGAACCGCCTCATTGTATTTGATAAAAAACTAAGTGGTCTGCTGCTTCAAAAAGAGTTTTTTGGAAAACCATTTGGAGAATTGTTGCAAATTTCATTTGTCGAAGCGATATATCTCTTAGAGAAAGGTGTACTAGAGATTCAGACATCCGATGGGAAACATCTTTCAAAACAGAAGTGTCTTAATTTGATGCAGGAACATCAGCCAGATATCCAACAAAGACTCTTGGTGTTTAATGATTTAAAACAGCGAGGCTTATTGGTAAAAACAGGATTCAAATTCGGTGCTCATTTCAGAGCGTACACGAAACAACCACATCAAACACATGCTGAGTATCTTATCCATGTCGTAGAAAAAGGATTTACTAGCATCTGGTCGGATATTAGTCGTGCTGTACGTCTCGCTCATTCAGTAAACAAAGAATTTGTATTTGCTTGTGTTGATGGCGCGTCTGTTAGTTACATCAAGTTAGGTCGACTCCGTCCATAATTTTTCATAATGTATTTATACCTCTCTATCTATTCGAGCAATTCCATATTTGAGGGAGGTATTTTACATGCTCCAGATACGTTGGCATGGTCATTCCTGCTTTGAAATAACAAATGATATCACGATTGTGACTGATCCGCACGATGGGCGATCCATAGGCATACCCGCACCAAATATAACAGGGGATATTATTCTCGTGTCGCATAACCATTATGACCATAATAGTGTTAAATCTGTTGAAAAAGAAAATTCAAAGGTTATCACCGATGATCGGAAACGAACCATAGGCACTATCCAAATCAACGGCTACCCAGCATATCATGATACTGTTCATGGAGAAAAACGAGGGACAATGATCCTTTTCAAATTCACCTGTGATGATATCACGTTCTGTCATCTTGGTGATTTAGGGCATGAACTTGATGAAAAGACCATTCAGCAGATAGGAAAAATCGATATTTTGTTTATCCCTATCGGTGGAACGTATACGATTGACGCAGAACGAGCCTGGAAGGTCATACAATCGTTAAAACCTAAAATCACAATCCCAATGCATTATCGAATCGAAGGGCTTTCCCTACCAATTGCTGGTGTTGAACCTTTTCTGGAGAAAAATCGTTATAAACTTCTGAAAGTAGGAAACGAAATTGATATCGAAAAAGACGATTTGCCTAAGGAGCCTGAGGTCTGGGTTTTTACGTTGTAGGTTTTTTTTGAAATATTTCTCTGTTAACGCAATTTGGTGGGATACCACCTTTCAGTCCGATGAGCAGGTTTTGAGCAGCCATAAGTGCCATTTTTGTTCGAGTCTCCAGAGTACCCGAGCCGGTATGTGGTTGCAGCACGACATTTTTAAGACTTTTAAGTTCTTTAGAGATCTCAGGTTCTTTTTCATATACGTCAAGGCCAGCGCCGAAAATCCAGTGTTCTTTTAATGCTTTTATCAAGGCGGTTTCCCGTATGATGGGGCCTCGTGCGGTATTGATAAGAATCGCTGTTTTTTTCATCATCTGCAGTTCCTTTTCATCGATTAGATGGTGCGTTGTTTGTGTCAAAGGCAGATGAAGTGACACGAAGTCTGATTCCTTCAGTAGTGTTGATAAAGGCACTTGTTTTGCTCCTAGATCACGTTCAACGCGTTCATTTCTCCGCCCGTCAGTATACAGTACGTTCATGTCAAATCCTTTGCTTTTCAATGCAAAAGCAGTCCCGATACGTCCCATACCAACCACTCCCAGGGTCTTATGTGAAACATCTTGTCCAAGCATCAACATCGGCGCCCAGCCGTTGAAGTTCTCTTCCCTTACGAAAGTGTCTCCTTCTACAATACGTCGTGCAACAGAAAACAATAACGCCCAGGCAAGCTCTGCGGTAGTTTCAGTGAGAACATCAGGGGTATTGCTAACAGGGATGCCTCGATGTGTCGCAGCAGCGATATCGATATTATCATAACCAACTGCATAGGAGGCAATCATCTTAAGATTTGGTTCCGCATTTATGACATCCTTATCTATTGGATCGGTCAGGAGACAAAGAAGACCATCTTTTCCTTTAATACCTTCTATGATTTCCTCTTTGGTTAATACTCTATCATGTGGGTTTAGATCGATAATGCATTCCTTTTCTAAAAGATCCAGTCCTGGTTGAGGTATTTTTCTGGTGATAAAAATTTTCATAGGACATCAGATACTCATGACAATATGGGGGCGTTGTTATTTAGAGATTTCTAAAAATAACTCTTCGAAGGATAAAATGAAGGTAGAAAAAGAAAGCAGATGTTTTACTGCAACTGGTACGAGTTGTTTACTTTGTTTTTTCCTTTAGAAGTGCATCATATGAATAAAAGATTAGGTTTCCCTCAGAATCTATATCTCCATTTTGATATAACACCCATTGTCGCGTTGTTTTTATTTTTGGCTGGGCAAACACCACTATCTCTCGTAGAGTAGGGTTGTTCTCTCTATCTATGAGTCTATAGACCGACCAGTTCACCTTCACAGGTTCAATCGGCGAGTACTCCCCTGTGGATTGAATAAATTGTTTTGTCAGATTTTCATCATATTCGTAGTTGGTAACTCTCCATTCAGTCTGTATTAATTCTCTTCCACCTTGTGGTGAATAATATGGTTCTTCTATTAGGACTGAGTTATATTGGAAATGACCAACAAACATATACCCCCAGTCGTTTTGATCGTACGGTGGGCCGTTTTGGCCGTTTGATAGGTCAAAAACGTTCGGGCTATTGCAGTAAAGATAGTTTAATACACTTACATACTGTCCCCATGTTTGTTTATACTGTTTATTTGGTAATATATAGAGGCCATAGCTGATATTGTCAATCCCTTCAAAGGCACATGAATCTGCATCAATACTGCAGCTATGTGCCATTTCATGGAGGATAAGAGATCCTAATTGCACGCGCTTGCCTCTTTCTGTTGGCACAGTGC
>MUGE01000069.1:0-6397 GCA_002900545.1 Thermoplasmata archaeon M11B2D
TTCCAATTATCGATCCGATATTAATCGTTGCGTTTATTCCAGTCTGGACGTTATCACCTATAATGGCTCCTAGTTTTTTCCGTTTCGTCTCGATTTTTTTACCATTTAAGGTTACTGTTATATTCTTTTTGTCAAGCCGAAGGTTGGCAATTGTGGTTCCTGCCCCAAGATTGCAGTGGTGTCCAATAACAGAGTCGCCGACGTAATTGAGATGGGGGACGTTACTATAGTCCATAATAATGGAGTTTTTTACTTCACAGGCGTTTCCAACATGACAGTAATTCCCAATGGTCGTATATGGTCTGATATAGCAATTCGGACCGATGTTACTGTTGCTGCCAATCACGGCGGGTCCTTCGATGTAGGTGCCTGACCGAATTAGGCTGTCTTTACCTATTACGATGCTTCCTTTTACAATGACATTCTTTTCTACGGTCCCCATAATCTTTGTCTTCATCTTTTTTAGTAACTCCTCGTTCGCATCAAGCAGATGCCAGGGATAGACGACATCTCGCCATTCATTGAGGAACATCGCCTCCATTGGTTCCTTTTCTATAAGCATGTTGATGGAGTCGGTGATTTCAAACTCACCTCGTGGTGATTTTTCCGTGTTTCGAATACAGTCAAATATCTTTTTGTTGAAGTGATACAGACCGGCGTTGACAACGTTGCAGGAGGGCCGTTCCATTTTCTCAGAGATTTTTACTACCTGCTTTCCTTTGAGTTCCACAATCCCATATTCTGTTGGATTGTCGATTTTTATTAACCCTATCGCATTTCCTTTTTTTGTCAGTTGTTTGATGTCGTTGGAACCAAAAATCGTATCACCGCACAGCACAAGGAAATCTCTGACGAATGGTTCGACTGTTCCGATTGCATGGGCAGTCCCCATGGGTTTTCCTTGGTTAACATATCGTATTTTGACGTTCCATGGTTTTCCGTTGCCAAAATATTCTCGTACCATCTCGCTTCTATAGCTTACGATAAAGATAAATTCTTTAAGTCCAGCTGCACGAGCATTCAGCAGGTTCCACTCAAGGATTGGTTTTCCTGCAATCGGAAGCATCACCTTTGGCCGTGTATAGGTAAGAGGATGCATCCGGTTCCCCTCGCCTGCCGCAAGAATCACACATTTCATAATTTTTTTTCTCCTTACTCAACGGTTACTGATTTTGCGAGATTCCGTGGTTTATCGATTGGACATTTCCGGAGATGAGCAACATGGTACGCAAGTAACTGAAGAATAACGGTGATGGGAATACAGGGGAGCACATGAGATCCAGCAGGGAATCGAAGCACAAAATCAGCAAGTTTTTCGGTTTCTGTGTCTTTGTCTTCTGTTATTGCGATGACTTTTGATCCCCGTGCTTTGATCTCCCCGATATTTGCTAATATTTTTTCATAGGTTTCATCTTGGGTCACGATAGCGACTACCGGTGTTTCATCCGTCAGCAGTGCGAACGGCCCGTGTTTCAGTTCACCGGCAGCAAACCCTTCTGCATGGATATAGGATATTTCTTTTAATTTCAAAGCTCCTTCGAGGGCGAGTGGATAGTTGATTCCTCTTCCAATAAAAAAGACGGATTTCGCGTCTTTGAGCTGTTTTGCGATTGCGATTATTTCATTGCTTCGTTGCAGGATGTCACGGACGTACCGCGGGAGTGCCTTTAGTTGAACGATGTAGTTGTATAGCTCGTTGGATCCCAGTTTCTTTTGAATCAGGGAGAGTTTGAGTGCGATAAGGAAAAGTACGATGATTTGTGAGGTGAATGTTTTGGTTGCGGCCACACCAATTTCAGGGCCTGATTGCTGGAGGATATACCCGTCAGCGATACGGGTCGCAGTGCTGCCAATGACGTTGGTTACCACAAGTGTTCTGCATCCTGACATCTGTGCTTCTCGCAATGCAGCAAGTGTATCAGCGGTTTCACCGGATTGAGTAATCGCGATAACCAGTGAGTTTTCATTGCGTGTACCGAAATAGCGGTATTCAGAAGCAAGTTCGTTGAACACCGATATATTGGTCAGTTGTTCGATTATGTATTTGCCGACCAGACCTGCGTAAAAGGAGGTGCCACACGCAACAATATGGATGGAAGTGATATCGGTTTTTAGCAGTTTTTCAACCTGTTCAGGGAACGTGATTGTCTCTTCGATTTCTGAGATACGTCCTCTGAGCACGTGATGGACGGTTTCGGGTTGATCGTAAATTTCTTTGAGCATGAAATGGGGAAAACCGGATTTCTCAGAGTCTTTTATATCCCAGGTGATAAATTCTTCTTTTTTTGTGATATGCTTTTGGTTTTTATCAGAAACACTAATCGCATTTGCAGTAATCACACAGAGGTCCCCATCATTAAGGAACATGACACGATTCGTGTATTTCAAAAACGCAGTGATGTCTGAAGCAAGAAAGTTTTCGCTGTCCCCGACACCGATGACAAGTGGGCTTTCTTTTCGTACACCGACGATTTTCCCGGGTTCATCCTGGCTGACGGCAACGATTGCGTAGGATCCCTTGATTTTTTTTGTGGCAGCAATCAATGCATCCTCAAGGTTACCTTTGTAGACATCATCGATGAGATGAGCGATGACCTCTGAGTCTGTTTCAGAAAGAAAGATATGGCCTTTCTTTATTAATTCCTCCTTGAGTGTGTTGAAGTTCTCGATGATTCCATTGTGCACGATGGCGATTTTTTTATCACAACTGAGATGTGGATGTGCGTTTTCTTTTGTCACGGTCCCATGGGTCGCCCAGCGAGTATGACCAACACCAGTGGTTCCTTTCAGGGGTGGGATTTGTTTTTCTATTTTTGCTATCTCCCCTCGGTCCTTATAGATCTTTAGTTTTTTATCAACGATGGCTACTCCCGCTGAATCGTATCCTCTGTAATCAAGTCGTTTCAAGGATTCGATTAAGACGGTTCGTGCATCTCGAAATCCAACATAGCCAATGATTCCGCACACGTTATATCACTTTACTTTCACTTGGAATGTTTTTTATGATATGTTTCATCGGACTGATTCTGCATTTTCTGCCGATTATCTTTCCTGGGTCGACGACGACATGGCTTTCGATGATGCAGTCTTCTCCGACCATGGCTCCGATGGGTCTTTCAAGTTTTTTGAACTCATTTTCGATTTCGATGGTTGTTTTCCCTGGTATCGTTGAAAAGCTGTCCTTGATAATACATCCTTTACCGATGATGGAATGCGAGATGGAAGCGGCTGAAGCGATGTGTACATCATTCATGATGACACTGTTTCGTATTTCACTGAATGGATGAACCACGGTGTTGTTTCCGATGCTTGTCGAAGGGAAGATGCACGCATGGGGCCCTATTTCACAGCTGTCTCCGATGACGACTGGTCCAACGATGTAGCAGCCCCCATAGACTTTCGTATGTTTTCCTATGTATACAGGACCTTTTATGGTGACGCCTTTCTCAATGGTACCGCTTGTTGATTCGTTTGTTGTTTGGATCATCGCCTCATTGACGGCGATAAGGTCCCAGGGGTAAACGATATCCATCCATGATTTCGCTAGAAGCGTGTTGATGTGTTTTCCCGTATCGACGAGTATTTGGATGACGGATGAGAGTGCATGAACCCCTTGCAAGTAGCATCGTTCGATGTCCCTAAAAACAGTTGGGGGGAGTTTGTAAATCCCTGTTGAGATGTATTTACCGACGTCTTCTTTTGGTTTTTCGACGATGCGGCTGATGTTCCTGTTTTCAACAAAGACGACCCCGTATTTTGATGTATGTGGATGTTCTTTTATCAGCAGTGAGTATGCTGCTTGGTCTTTTATGAGACGTGCAATGCTTCCTGGGTCAATGATGTTGTCCCCTGCCAGGACAAGAAACGGGTCTTTTATGTGTTTTTTTGCTTGAAGGAGCGCATGGGCGGTTCCAAGTTGTCTGTCCTGGGTGACGTAGGTGATTTTGACGTTCTTGTAGTCTTTGAAGTACTCCATGATGACTTCTTTTTTGTATCCGACGACAACGATGATTTCAGTTATCCCGTTTTTTTTGACTGCGTCGAAAACGTATTCGAGCAATGGTTTGTTGGCAACAGGGAGCATGACTTTGGGCATGGTTTCTGTGAACGGTCTGAGTCGTTTTCCTTCACCTGCTGCTAAAACAACCGCTTTTTTTATCATAAGTTTCACTGGACTGTATCGTTTTGTTCCTTATTTGACTTTTTTCTTTGCCGCTTTTTGATTTCTATTCTTTATGGTTGATTCTATTTGTTTTAAAAATTTATAAATATATCTATGGTTTTTTAGAAGTAGTTGCAGGTGCACTCATTGGTTTTTCCGGTTCTATCTCTGTGGACTATCCGATGACCTGGACGACATGTTTGTTTACGATAAGGAATTCCACGAGTTCTTGTGATTTTTTTAGTTTGGTTAGCAGGCTTGAGCTAATTGAGTGTTTGAATCGTGAGAGGACGCGGCTTCCGCTTGGTCCCCAGCTGCCGATTTCTACATATTCAGCGTTAAAATCCTTTACGCCTCCGAGAATGGTGAATGATTCTGTGGCCATGCGAAATGAGCAGGTGGAACATTCGACAATAGTCCTGTATGGGGTGTACGCGTTGTTAGGGTCGTCGATTGGTTCTACCTGAACAATGGTTAAAAATCCCTCACAGTGAGGACAGGTCATACTTCGTGATGTCGTTTGTGTCCAGATATCCTCTGCAACTGTTGTTTTTTTATATGTCATCTCTCCTGTCTCCATTTGTCCTTGTTCTCCAATCCTTATTATTATACATGCTTCTTCCATATATACTTTTGCTTAAAAGTAAAGAAAAAAGACGAAAAAGCATTTGTACGGAAGAATAATATTGGAGGGCATAGGTTGTAGCCAGTGTGGTGTTATGAAAAGGATTACGTTTCTATCGGATTTTGGCACCAAGGAGGGGTATGTTGCACAGATGAAAGGGGTGGTCTGCAGTATCACGGATGCACGGATTATTGATATCACCCATGAGATTTCGCCTTATAATGTCCGGGAAGGTGCGTTTATCCTGTGGACGACCGCACCGTTTTTTCCGCTAGGTACCATTCATGTTGCAATCGTTGACCCTGGTGTTGGGACCGAGAGGAAAGGATTGGTGATCACCACGAAAAAACAGATCCTTGTTGGGCCTGATAACGGATTGCTTTTGCCGACCGCACATCTTCTTGGTGATTTTGTTGTCTATGAGATTACCAATCCTAAGTATATGATCCATCCGTTGTCTCGCACGTTCCATGGTCGCGACATCTTTGCGCCTGTCGCTGCGTATATAGCTCGTGGGGTGCCTTTTGATGAGATTGGTACGCAGACCACACATTTTGTCGACCTGCAGTTCCAGCTTGGGGAACATCAAGGGGACCGGATTGTTGGGAAGGTGCTATATGTGGATCGGTTTGGGAATTTGATGACAAACATCCCCCAAGAGATCCTGCCCAGTGATATCGAGCAGAAGAACATATCGGTGGTTTCTGGTGACCATCGGTGGGAACAGGTTCCCTTTGTTTCCTCATATGGCTTTGTAAAACAAGGGGGCATGCTGTTAACTATCGGAAGCAGTCATTTTCTTGAGATCAGTGTCAACCAGGGGAACGCCGCGCAACTGCTGGGTATAGGTGTGGATGCGGACATCCAGTTTCTCTTTCGTTAGACTGTTTTTCGTTTTGCTCTATCAAGGGTGGTGTATGCGTTTTCTCCGATATAGTATAATGGGTGTATCTGGTCTGTTCGTAGCAGTTCGTCAGTAAAAGCGTTATCGTCGGCAGAGACTGCGACAACCTTCCCGACGAGAAGGCTATGGTCCCCAAGAAACATGCTTTTTACTAAGGTGCATTCCAGGTGTGCGTATCCTTCTTTAATCAACGGTGTCGAAAGCTTCGTTGATGGGACAAGGGTAAGGCCGGTTTTGCAGAGTTTATCGGTGGTTTTTCCTGTGTGGGTTCCGCAGAAATCCGCCACCTCCACAAGGGAATAGGGGATGAAGTTGATGACGAACTCCTTGCTTTTTTTTATCAGTGCATACGAGTATCGTTTTGGGGATACGGATAGTCCATACAGGGGTGGATGGCGAGAGATAGGGGTGTGCCATGCAAGGGTAATGATGTTTGTTTTGCCTGCGGTATCGTTGCAGGTGACAAGTATGGTTTGCATCGGGAAGGCGTACTGATAGTATTTTTCTATATTTCCTTTAGCTTTCATTTGATTCCTCTCCTTGGTTTATAGTTTGTAGGATTGCATCTAACAGCCCGTGGGCGTAGTTGATGCACCCAAACGCGGTGAAGTAGTCGTTTTTCTTGGTATAATAGTGTGTGTCTGCGTAGTATTGAGTTGCGAGTTCGACGATTTTTTTTTGAGGAGTAGTGAGTGTTTTTTCGTGG
>MUGE01000070.1:0-6385 GCA_002900545.1 Thermoplasmata archaeon M11B2D
GTGTCCGTATTCATCGTGGGATTGTTATTATATATTGTATAAAATGTAAGAAATTTAGTCGTATACCCTTGCATGCACGCACCGTTCCAGATTGGAATTAAAAAATTAAAATCACAAAGTCTCTTGGTACGAAACCCTTTTTTTCTCCCCTTATCTTGATTTATGTATCATTCGTAATGTTTTTAGGTAATCGTTCAATGTCTGTTTTTCATCAATTTTTATTAATATCCTCCCCTGTTTTCAACGGTACTAGAATGCTCGGATAGATATAAATATCAAATCATTTATTACCGATACCCACATTCACGAGAAAGGAAGAGAATTCCTATGACCACAGCATATGATATTCCTGCTAAAGAATTAATCTCTGCGCTAACAAAAAAACTACAAAATGAATCTGCAATCGTACCACCAGATTGGAGTAAATATGTTCGCACTGGCGTTTCGAAAGAAAATCCACCAGAGACAAAGGATTGGTGGCATACACGATGCGCATCCATTCTACGAAAATTATATATAAACAAAGCAATGGGTATTGAGCATATTAGAGCAGAATATGGTGGAAAACGCAATCGCGGGTCAAAGCCCAATAAAGCAGAAGCGGGGAGTGGGGCAATTGTTCGCCATGCCCTGCAACAATTAGAAACCGCTGGGTACGTCACAAAGTTGAAAGGCAAAGGCCGCATGCTTACGCCTAAGGGAGTTAAGTTTCTTGATAACACTTCCTTTGAAGTGAAAAAATCACTTCTTGAAGCCTACCCTGAATTGAAAAAATATTAAATAGGTGATCGCAATAGGTTCCTCTTGAGGTTTTAGAACCATTATGGATGATATAGAAGCTATCAGGAAGAAGAAATTGCGTGAACTTCAACAGCAACAGCCGATATTCCAACAAGAGAATTTCGAAGAAGCTCAGCAGAAGGAATACGAAGAACAGAAGCGGGTCATCCTCCGTGCTATCCTTATGGACGACGCACGGGAACGCCTTGGACGTATTAGGGCTGCTCGCCCAGAGCTTGCAGAGAACTTGGAAAATCAGCTCATCATGCTTGCCCAATCTGGTCGACTCAAAAATAAGATAAATGATGAGCAGTTACGGGATTTACTCTCAAAGTTACTCCCGAAAAAACGTGATATCACAATCCGAAGAAGAGGGATATAAATGTCAAGTCATAAGTCGTTAGCAAGGAAATTTCGGTTATCAAAAGCAACAAAAAGTAATCGACGAGTGCCGGCATGGGTCATGATTCGTACAAACCGACGATTTACTCGTCATCCAAAAACACGAAACTGGCGGAGAAATAAACTCAAAATAGGTTGATACATATGGCTGAGAAAGACACTGGAAAAGAACTTGAGCGAATATACATCATTCCACTGAGACGAGCGAAAATCGGTCCTACCTCCCGAGCTGTTCCCCGAGCAGTCGATGACGTCCGGCATTTTCTCATGAAACATATGAAGGTAGAGCAAAAAAACGTCTGGATTGACGATTCGTTAAACAAACAACTCTGGACATTTGGGAAATACTGGGTTCCAAGCAAGATTCGTGTACGTGCAGTGAAGTTTGAAGACGGTGTCGTCGAGGCAACGCTCCCAGAGCTTGGCGAGAAGAAATCACGACGGGAATTCTTAAAGGAGGAAAAAGAGAAGAAAACTCCCATTCTCCGACGAGAGGAAGAAAAAGCAGAGGAAGCTGTACCTGGTGCGGAAGGCTACGATATCGTCCCAACTGGTGAGGGTGAAGTAAAGATTAAAAAGAAAAAAGAGAAAGCAGCAAAAGAAGAAGAGCCAACGGAGAAAGAAGAATCAGCGCCATTAGCAGAGAAAGCACCTGGGAAAGAAACTGAGATAAAAAAAGAAGACAAACCTACAGAACAAAAAAAAGCAGCAAAAAAACCAAAGAAAGCAAAGAAGCAAGGCACGAAACCGTCTAGCAGTAAAAAGAAGACTGCTTCAAAGAAAACGGAGAAAAAAAGTGAATAGGAATGCTTCAGCTCTTGGATTTTAATGAAAATCCAAACGTGGGAATCTACTGTCGGGCGAATGATTCTATTGTTTTTTTGCAAAAGAGTTTATCGAAGAAGACCCGACAAGTAGTCGGCAACGTCCTTGGTGTCAAAGTACTTGAACTGTGCATTGCTGATTCGACCATTGTCGGCTCGCTGCTTACCTGTAATTCCTTTGGGGCGATTGTAACTGCATTTGCAACGACAGAAATCTTTTCAACTCTTGAAGAGCAGGGACTTCGTGTGTTCCCGATTAAGGATGTCATCAACGCTGCAGGAAACGACATTCTGGCAAATGATCGTGGTGCCCTGGTTCACCCTGATCTGAAAAACTCTACTGTAAAAAAAATTAGTGAAACCCTTGATGTACCGGTGCAGAAAGGAACTATTGCCTCCCTTGGGACGGTTGGCATGGCTGCAGTGGTCACGAACAAAGGCTGCCTGTGTCATCCAAAGACAACCGAGGAAGAAAGACAACAGCTGGAAAAAGTTTTTGATGTGGATGCCATGATTGGAACTGTGAACCATGGGTTTCCCATGATCGGCAGTGGTCTTGTAGCAAACACAAAGGGTGCGATTATCGGAAATATGACGACCGGTATTGAGATGGGACGCATTGAAGAGGCATTAGGGTTTTTAGAATAACACATTTGACTGATCTTCTTTTTTTTAAATATCTTATTTAGAAATTTTCCCTGGGACAACAGAAGGAAAAAAAATTTCGAAACATTCTTATATTACATGACATATTCGTTTATTAGGCGGAGAGATGGGATTGCAAGTAAAACAAAAATTTTTTAGTTTCGGAGTTTACACCTCCGCCGCCTCCCCCATATAACCCTTGAAGCACTAGTTTTAAAAACATCAATCTGTTTTACGGGTCGATTCTATGAAGTTATTGCTCATCCACAGCGATTTTATCGAATACGAAGTCAAAGAAAAAGCGATTCCTCATCCAGAGGAAACAAAAACGACAAAGGATCGGTTCGATGAGGCGTTAACTGTTTTTATTGCAGTTGAAAAAATCGATGAGAAATCCCCCATACAAGCGGTAGATGAGGCATCAAAAGAAATCGTAAAAACAGCAGAGCAGCTCAAAGTAAAAAACATCATGCTGTATCCCTATGCTCATCTGTCCTCAGATTTGGCAAGTGGTAAAGCCGGCAAAGAAATACTCAGCCAGCTGGAACAAGAGGTTAAAAAACAAAATTTCACGGTGAAACGATCACCGTTTGGGTGGTACAAGGCGTTTACCATCTCCTGTAAAGGCCATCCACTCTCCGAGCTCTCACGGGAGATCATCCCTGGGAAAGAAAAGAAGGCAGTAGAAAAAGAAAAAGAGATACGTTCTCAATGGTGCGTTCTTACGTTAGATGGGAGATTGGTCGATGCGGAAACATTCGATTTTACTGGCCATGAGGACCTCAAACTACTCTATGAATACGAAAGCAGTGGGACACGAAAGATTGTTGGTGAGCCACCGCATGTGAAGATGATGCAGTCTCAGGAGCTTGTGGATTATGAGCCTGCAAGCGACTCTGGTCATTTCCGTTGGTACCCAAAAGGCCGATTAATAAAAGGACTTCTTGAGGAACATATCAACAACATGGTACGGGACATTGGTGGCATGCAGGTTGAAACCCCACTCATGTATGACCTAGAACATCCTGCTTTAAGCGAATATGTCAAAAAATTTCCTGCTCGACAATATATTGTACAATCTGACAAGGAATTCTTCCTGCGGTTCGCCGCCTGCTTTGGGCAATACATGATTGCTCATGATATGACGATTTCCTACCGGAATCTTCCCTTACGGTTGTATGAGCTGACGCATTACAGTTTCCGCCGTGAACAAAGCGGTGAGGTCAGTGGTCTGAAACGGCTACGGGCGTTTACCATGCCTGATTTGCATACGTTCTGTCGAGATCTTCCTCAGGCAACCGAGGAATTCAAACGACAGTTTAGCGCCTCGATGCGATGGATGGATTCACTTAACCTTGACTCTGAGGTTGCTCTGAGGTTTGTTAAAGAGTTTTACGAAAATAACAAAACCCTTGCTATGGATCTTGTTAAGCTAGCAGGAAAACCAATCCTCATGGAGCTTTGGAATGAACGGTACTTCTACTTTGTGATGAAATTCGAATTTAATGTCATTGATTCCATGAAGAAGGCAAGTGCCCTTTCTACAGTACAAATTGATGTGGAAAACGGTAAACGTTTTGACATCACCTATGCTGATGAAAAAGGTGAGAAACAGCATCCCTATATTTTGCATACGAGCATCTCGGGAAGTATCGATCGGAACATCTATGCGCTACTTGAACGGGAAGCAATAAAGATGAGCCAAGGGAAGAAACCAATGTTGCCCCTGTGGCTGTCGCCTACCCAGGTTCGGTTCATACCGGTGGCCGATGAGTTTGTACCTGATTGTGAGATGTTTGTCCGAGAGATGCAGATGATATCTCCATTCCATTTCATACGCTCTGATATCGACGACCGGGAGGAAAGCGTGAGCCGGAAGATTCGTGATGCAGAAAAAGAATGGGTCCCTTATATCGTGGTCGTTGGCGAAAAAGAACGCAAAGAAAAAATGGTTTCCCCAAGGGTACGTACAAGCGAGCTTGGAGAGGGAGATCGACCATACACCATAGCACAGTTCCAGAGTATTATCCTGGAGAAAGTAAAGGATTTTCCACAGCAGAAATTACCTCTTGATGTGCGTCTCTCAAAACGACCGAAATTCAAAGGTTAAATACGATACATAATATATCGTTTGGATAGGAAATGGTTCATGATAGAGCGCAAAACGATTCAAAGCCTTGTGGAGTCGTACGATCCGGAAGAAATAACAATCGGTGTGTTAGGTGGACATTCTGCACTGGATGTGTGCCGGGGAGCAAAAAAACATGATTTTCAAACACTTGCGGTCTGTCAGAAAGGAAGAGAGAAGACATATACAAAATACTATAAAACCCGCCGTGATGGGAGAGGATGCATCGATAAAACCATTGTGCTTGGCAAGTTTAGTGAAATCACAAAGCCATCGGTGCAGGAACAGTTACGAAAGGAAAATACAATCTTCATTCATAATCGATATTTCTGGGTATACTTTGATTTTACGGACATCGAGAATACCTTCAGAGTGCCGATTTTCGGAACACGATCCATGCTGAAACTTGAGGAGCGCAACGTCCCAAAAAATCAATATTATCTTCTCCAGAAGGCAGGTATACGCTCTCCGCAGCTGTTCACATCGCCGCAGGATATCGACCGGCTGGTGATTGTAAAGGTCAGCGAAGCAATCCGTGGCTATGAACGTGCGTTTTTTTTCGCATCAAGTTTTACAGATTATAAAAAGAAATCGGGGCAGCTTCTAGCAAAAAAGATGATTACTAAGGAGGCATTGCAACAGGCGGTCATCGAGGAATACGTGATTGGGACCCAGATTAATTTTAATTATTTTTATTCTGTTCTTGACGATGAGCTGGAAATTATGGGGACGGACACCCGTCGACAAACAAATCTTGACGGTCTCCTTCGTCTTCCCGCTGATGAGCAACTGGCAGTGCTTAAATACATAAAACCGAAGATCATTGAGACAGGTCACATTGCAGCAACCACCAAAGAATCCATCATAGAAACAATCTTTGAACTTGGTGAAAAATTCGTTAAAACAACAAAGATAGAATATCCTCCAGGCATTATTGGCCCCTTTGCCTTGCAAGGTGCTATGGTTGCTGATAAGGGAAAAGAAGAGATGGTGGTCTTTGACGTCTCTTTGCGGATCCCGGGCAGTCCGTTAACGCAATTCACCCCCCATTCCGGTTATCTCTATGGGGAATCATTAAGCTATGGTGAACGTATCGCGTTGGAACTAAAGAAGGCGATTGAGACAAAACGACTAAAAGATCTGGTCACCTAAGCACATTCAATAATTCGTTCTTCGGTTATTATTTTGTCAACTTGTACATCATGCCTTTCACTTGGGATTGTGCTGACGATCTGGACCTCAAACGCAAGGCCTATTCGATGAGCCAGGCTTCGTGTCTTGAACAATCGATCATAATACCCACCGCCATACCCAATTCGGTTACCGTTACAATCAAACACAACACCAGGGATAATACACAGGTCAATCGATGCGAGTGGTACTTCCTTAATACACTTCTCCCGTGGTTCAAGGATTGTATACGCACCAGGACAAAGGTCGTCCCAGCTAAACAGTGCTGATAGGATAAGGGTTTTATTCTTGGTATCAGTTTTTGGAACTATGACGGTTTTCCCATGTAGGAGGCTTTCTTGTATCATCACATGATGATGTACCTCATTGTTGTAAGAAACATAGAAAAGGATGGTATGTGCATCTTGATACCATG
>MUGE01000071.1:0-6322 GCA_002900545.1 Thermoplasmata archaeon M11B2D
GATTGTGGAGGCTTTGAAGAAGAAACAGATCACAAAACCCCTTGTCATGTGGGTGACTGGGACCTGCTCGAAAGCGTTTAAGACCGAGGTGCAGTTCGGACATGCCGGAGCAAAGGCAGGTTCAGATGTAGAGACCGCTGATGCAAAGAACGCTGCATTAAAGGCAGCTGGTGCGGTTGTCCCCAACTCGTTTGATGACTACGGTGAGAAAATCGGTATGGTTTATAAGAATCTCGTCAAAAAGAAGATCATTGTCCCAAGGCCAGAGCCGCCTGTCGTCAAAATGCCCATGGACTATAACGCTGCAGTGAAAGCAAAAATCATCCGCAAGCCAGCAAGCTTCATCTCCACTATCTCTGATGACCGTGGTGAGGAACTGCTGTACGGACCTCTGAAGATTACCGAGGTGTTCAAGAAGGACATTGGGATTGGTGGCGTGCTTAGCATCCTGTGGTTCAAGCGATTAATGCCGAAGTATGCGACCAAGTTCATCGATATGTGCATCATGGTGACTGCTGATCATGGTCCCGCGGTGTCTGGGGCGCATAACACGATTGTTGCGGCACGGGCAGGGAAAGACCTGATTTCGTCCCTTGTCTCCGGGATGCTGACGATTGGCCCGCGGTTCGGTGGAGCTATTGATGGTGCAGCACAGATGTTCTCTGAGGCATTGGATAGTGGAAAGACCCCGCAGCAATTTGTCGATGGCATGAAGACAAAAGGAGTCAATATCCAGGGGATCGGTCATCGGATCAAATCGATTCACAACCCTGATATGCGGGTGACCATCATCAAGAACTACGCAAAAAAACATTTCAAAAGCACGGCGCTGCTGGACTATGCTCTTGAGGTGGAAAAAATCACGACCTCAAAACGGGATAATTTGATCCTGAACGTCGACGGGTGTATCGGTATCTGCTTTGCGGATATGCTTCGTTCAGAGATGAAGAAAGAAGAGGCGGATGAATACATCAAGATGGGCGCGTTGAATGGATTGTTCGTCCTTGGCAGGAGCATCGGCCTTATTGGTCATTTCCTCGACCAGAAGCGTCTGAAACAAGGGTTGTACCGGCATCCGTGGGACGACATCGCGTACATGCTTCCTGAAAAATAGATCAACTACAAGGTACGCTATCTCTTCGATTCTTCTTCTTTTTTTTTTTTTATAAAAAATATTGTTATTGTATACACTTGAAAAATAAAAGATGGGAAGTATTATTCGTTGATAATACCCCTGGTTACTTTGCCAATGCTATCTCTATTGATGAGACGTTAGAGGTTCGTCCTTCCTCATTGGTTATTGATTCTGTTCCGATGCGTATCTCTTTGATCTTTGCATCTTGGACAAACCGGTTTCTGTTGATCTCTGCTGCATCGACCGCTCTACTGATTGCTCGGCCACGTGCCTTTATGACGACTTCGGTGGATCCGCTGTTGAATTGCGTCACGACTGCCAGAACGTAGCTCATTGGTGGTTTGTTTCCAACATAGATCACGTTTTCTTCGCTTTCTTCTTTTGCTGTCATAAACTATACCTCTCTGTAAGTTTCTCGATTAGTGTTCGGTATTAACTGCGTGATTGTTTATATATGTTTCGTAATTCTGTCTCTTATGGTCCCGATGTTTTTACCAACAGCTTGATTTTTTCAAGCACGTCTTGTGGGTTTTTCCCTAGGATACGGATCATCGGTTCTTTCCCTACCGAGCCAGTGTCATAAATAACGTCTGGGACATACCCGCAGGCTATGATAGCCTGTGTTGTCCCCCATTCCATGGTTGAGGGGGCGGTTGGTGGCTCAAGGTTCCTGTCAAACGACCCAATCGTAAAACCAATGGTTCTGCATTGGTGCACTGTTTCGTGCGAGTAGCGGATGTTCAGTGCGGAACGCATGGTTTGGTCATATGATCGTGCTGCAAGAACAATCGATGCAACGTGTTTTGAGGCACCAAAATCAAGGGTGCCGCAGAGAACAGGGCGTTGTATATGTTTGGTGATCCTTCCGTTGATTGCACAGATTTCGTCTTTTGTTGTTGCATGAGGCAGGCTGTAAGCAAAGTTCATCCCGACCTCAGGAATCATTTGGGGAGGGAGAAAGCCCACGAGTGTTTCTACCGCGGTTTTCAACTGCAGCCAGACATCGAATCGTCCGTTGTTTCGTAGGAGAGGGGGAACGTGAATCGTTGACGAATGGTTCAGCACATCAGCACCCTTCCCAGGGGAGTATCCCTCATGGATCATGCTCCAGACAATGGATTTTGCTTTCTGTACTGCAATACGCGGTGGCTCCCCTGCGGCAAGCAATCCGGTGATAAGCGCGGAAAGCGTGCAACCGGACCCATGTGCTTTCTTCAAAGGGATCCGGGGGAGAGCAAAGCGATGAGTCTGTTTTCCGTCGTAGAGGAAATCAACAGCCATGTCGCCTGGCAGATGCCCGCCTTTCAGAAGGACATACGTCGGACCGAGGTTAAAGATGGTTTTACAGGCGTTTTCCACGTTTCTTTCCAGGGTGACTTCCAAGTCCGACAGTACGCATGCCTCTGGGATGTTTGCAGTCACCATCAATGCATGCGGCAGAAGGTCCTGTTTGAGCGCAGCAAGAAGGCTGTGATTGGCTAGCGTATCGCCACTGGTCGCGGCCATCACCGGGTCAACCACTGGTTTTATCTGATACTCCCGGAGCTTTTTCGAAACGACCTTGACGATTTGCTCATCATACAGCATCCCGGTCTTTACTGCATCAATAGAAAAATCATCAAACAGGCTTTCGAGCTGCTGATCGATGACATCGGCTGGTACTTTGTAGATGGATCGTACCTGTTGTGTATTTTGTGCGGTGACGCAGGTAAGCACCGTCACCCCATGGATGCCTAAGTATGTAAATGATTTAA
The DNA here is from genome assembly GCA_002900545.1 of Thermoplasmata archaeon M11B2D. Taxonomy (GTDB): domain Archaea; phylum Thermoplasmatota; class E2; order DHVEG-1; family DHVEG-1; genus SM1-50. The sequence goes on from MUGE01000071.1 coordinate 2,890, forward strand.
GGTCAGCCTGGACGCCTGCGCCAGCTGAGGAATCTGAGCCTGCGATACTTAGTGCAACCTTTTTTTGCATTCAGATGTCAAATGACGTACTAATTTATATGGATTCTTCCTTGCTTTGTTTCATCATCGAGAGTAAAACCAGACGGAAATCGAATTGAAAAAAAATATGAAGAATCGATTTATGTTTCATTGACGTACGGGACGAGATTCCCATCGTCTTGCTCTTCAAAAAGTGGGACCTGCTTTGGAGCTGTCTTATGTTCTATTATCACATAATTTTTTGTGGTCATCTCTTCGAACTCTCCGGTGTTTTTCTAAGGTCAAGAAGCAGCAAGAATCAGGATGATAAACAGGTGTGGTAGTCGTGTAAGTGATCCCGATAACTCCTTCTCAATCTCTCCATTTTTTCTGTAACCCTTGTTGGGTACATATACTTTCGTATTTATGCAAAAAAACCATGTCGTGTCATGGCAAGAAAATTTTTTTTACAAAAAAAGGGAAGGATGCTGGTCTCACTAGGAGGGATGGGATGCACTCTACAACTACCAGCTTAATTCCTTCCAGGGCAAAGAATTTGCTACTGTCTTAAGAACCTTGTTTGCAGACGAATATGCAGATATGTATGCAAGTGCAGTCTCATCGCATGTTAGTTTACCAGGTTTACCCAGGAGGGGTAAATTTATATGCTGGTTTTTTTTACCACATTTTGGGAAATTTGCCTATCTTTTACCACCATGGTGTTGATGATGTCTGAACTCACAGAAGATAAACCAGGAAAGCAGATACTGCTCTTAGGAAACGAAGCGATCACGCGCGGTGCCCTTGAGGCAGGAATAGATGTTGCGACCACCTACCCAGGGACTCCATCGTCTGAGATTGCTGATACGTTCTCTGCGATCGCGCAGGAAGCGACCCGGCAGAACAAAGACCCCGGGTTCTATTTCCAGTACTCGGTCAATGAAAAAGTCGCCTTAGAGGTCGCTGCAGCCGCATCGTTCTGCGGCCTGCGGTCACTGACCTGCATGAAACACGTCGGTCTGAATGTCGCAAGTGACACGTTCATGACCTACATGTATGTCGGCTGTCGTGGCGGTCATATCATCGTGTCAGCTGACGACCCGTACTGTCATTCGTCGCAAAACGAGCAGGACAACCGATATTTCGCGTTGTTTGGCGGCGCACCGATGCTTGAGCCGACGACACCGCAGGAAGCAAAGGAGATGACGCGAATCGGCTTTGACATTTCAGAACAACTTTCATTACCGCTGCTCTTGCGGACGACCACCAGGCTAAACCATTCGCGAGGGCCAATCACGCTTCATTCGATGCAGCAACCACGGAAAAAAGGGACCTTTACCAAAGACCCGTTGCTTGTGACTGTCCCTGCGACCGCACGGGCGAAACACCCAGTCCTGCTCAAACAGCTTCAGGAAGCAGAGAAAATCTCAGACAAATCACCATTTAACGAAATCATCACCGTAGGAAAACCAAAGGACGTCGGGATCGTCACCTCCGGTGTCTCCTATACCTATGTCAAAGAGATGGCGGAGGAGCTCAACCTCAATGTAAAGATATTGAAACTCGGCATGACCCATCCGATCCCCCGGACCATGTGCGAAACATTCATCACATCATGCTCGTCCATTATCATGGTAGAAGAACTCGAACCGTTCCTTGAGAACCAGTTCAAGCAACTCGCCTTTGATATCGGCGCTGACGTACAGATCTACGGTAAATCAACTGGTCATTTCTCCCGGCTCTATGAATACACCCCTGATATCGTCGCAGAAGCCTTCTCAAAAATCTTCAACGTAAAAACCCCGTTCCCAAAACCACCCCCGTCCACACTCAATGCCCCCCGACGCCCACCATCACTCTGCCCAGGCTGTCCACATCGCGCCACGTATTATGCGGTGAAGAAGGCAGCCCCAAAAGACACGGTGTATCCGACGGACATCGGATGCTACACCCTTGGTAAAGAACCGCCGCTAGAGATGGCTGATGTGCTGCTGTGCATGGGCTCAAACGCAGGCATGGCCTGTGGTTTTTCTGTTGCGACCGATCAGAAGATCATCTCGTTCATGGGGGATTCCACGTTCTTCCATTCAGGGATCCCACCGATCGTCAACGCAGTGCATCACAACCATGATGTGGTGATCACGGTGCTTGATAACCGGACCACGGCGATGACTGGTCATCAACCGCACCCGGGAACCGCCTATGACGGCATGGGACGACAGGCGAGACTTATCAAAGTCGAGGATGTCGTGAAAGGCTGCGGTGTGGAGCATATAGAGATTGTCGATCCCAACAAGATCAAAGACACGACCGCTGCGTTCAAACGCGCGTTGGAGTTCAAAGGCCCCTCCGTGGTCGTCAGCAAATCACCCTGTATCTTACTGGAGGTGCAGCGGAAACGGAAAGCAAAAGAAGAAATCCAGCTTTACCAGATCAATCAAGAAGTCTGTAAACGATGCAAGACCTGCATCGGCAGGTTCGGCTGCCCCGCGTTCTACTTCGCGGAGGACGGCAGCGTTCACATCGATCCAGCGCAATGTAACGGTTGTGGGAACTGCGTGCAGGTCTGTCCGTTCGGTGCGATCTCAGCGGAGGGTAAATAATGAAGAAAAAAACAAGCATCGTTCTTACCGGTGTCGGCGGACAAGGAGTCATCACGGCTGCGAACCTATTAGGAAAAACCGCGGTGAAAGCAAAGGTCGGCGTGTTCGTCTCAGAGATCCATGGGATGGCGCAGCGTGGCGGTGCGGTTGTCTGCACGGTACGGTTAGGTGAGGTCTCCAGCCCGCTGCTCCCTAGTGGAACTGCGGACGTCCTGCTGAGCATGGAGCCCGTCGAAGCGCTGCGGAACATCTGCTATGTGCATAAGAAAACAAAGGTAATCACCGATAAAACCCCGGTCATCCCGTTTACGGTCGCGGTGGGCGGCGAGCAGTACCCCAAGGTCGAAGAGATCTTCAAAGAACTCTCGACCCATGCTGATTTGTATACCATTGATGCCTTGCAGATCGCAAAAGAGGCAGGTGCGTTAATCACAAAGAACACGGTGATGCTTGGAGCGCTTGCCGCAAGCGGTGTATTGCCGTTCAAACCGGACGTCTTGTTAGAGACCATCCTTGAAGCGGTCCCTGAGAAATACAGAGAGGTTAACAAGAAGGCATTCGAGGGTGGGATGAAGGCGATAAAAAAATAAGTGTTATCATTGTATGTTTTTTTTATCCTATAAAATCCCAGATTGGTTTTCGCCAGCAGTTCCGGAGGATGCCAATTTTAAGATTAACCACTGTTTTTCCATCATCTTTGATTATCAAATGATTTCCCTTGATTTTTCCAAGCAGGATGAAACTGACCTGATCCTTTTGCAGTTGACTTTCAAACAAGCTTTGCTTTTCTTTTTTCACCTCGACGACCCATC
>MUGE01000072.1:0-6318 GCA_002900545.1 Thermoplasmata archaeon M11B2D
ATAGATCCTGCTATTGCAGTCAAGGCACTTTGTGTACCTCCGACTGCCACTCCTTGCTGCCCTACGGGCACGATAAAGCGGTGCCCGAATTGATCGTAAGTTCTATCGCTCATCGGTCACCTCCTTATGCGCTACCCATCTTAATGATGGTGTTGTCGGGGTCTCCAGCCCAATAAATCTTGTAGCCCAAGATGGCATACCAGGCAAGACCACGTGAACGCTGAAAGTCCGTCACTTCTTTCGGGACAATTATAGGAGAAATAGCTATCCCTTCCATGACGGTGTTATTGCCGAAGAAATACGCTTCACCGTAGGCAGACCCGTTCCCAACCGCGTTACTCAACCCGTGATTGGTTTTCGTCATACGCAATTGAGAATATCTGCCGATTTCACCCTGCATGGGGAATTTGGTGTACATTTGCACAGTTTCGCAGTCGTTAAAAATACCACGTGCTGCGTTCTGGCTGAGTACCCCGCCATAATCCTCTCCATCGGCAAAATACGGTGGTGCATTCAAGTTATTCCACAGATGGTCGTAAATCGCTTTCGCATGATACCTGTTCAATGCACTGGTTTGAGTTTCGGTATCGGTACCATTCGAATGGAAAGTACCGGTAGTAGTTGAAGTGGCATTGTACCGCACCTTACACGCATCAAATTGCGCTTCCACTGCGGTATCCAATGTCTTTGCCAGATCGTCAGAAAGAACTCGCTGCACAGGTCCACGTTGTTCGATCTGGGATAGAGATTCGTATTTGCGGGTCCACGGAACTGAATTACCCCATTCGTACAGGGTGCCCGTTCCCTGATAGACCCTGAACCCGTGTTGCGGAATCGTTGCGGTTTCAGTCAACGTCCCGCCACCGGTATCAATGTTGCCATACTTATCGAACAGGAATGTTTCGCCCTTATTCTTCCCTGCTTCCATTTTCATATCGCAGAACTGTTTGAAACGAAGCAATGGTTGTGCCTGATGATTCGTTTCTTTGGATAGCAAAGGAGAATAGAGCAATCCACCCTGAGTCGATGTTGCCCATAATTGACCCATTTTAAGCATCCTCCTTTTGCATTAGCCTTGGAATGCTACCAACCACCTGTAGTTTTCTTACGGTGTTCTCTCCAGATGTTGACGTATTCATTTTCATCTGGAATATCTTCTTCTTCAGTTGCCGATTCAGGTGCGGTAGCTGTTCCAGATGCCAGTGCTGCTTTTTCCATTTCTGTTCGTGTTTTCATTATTTCTTCTTTACCTCTCTGCCGTTCACCGGCAATTATTTTACGAACTTCTTTTGCTGCAGCATGGAATGATTCAATGGGTGTTTTATCTGGGAATGCCAGAGAGCCATCGTCATTGAACAGCAATGCTATTACAGCTTTCTTCATCACCTTATTGTTCAAGTCCTTGTTATCGGCTCTGGTGAAAAAAGTCTCCTCGGCTGATTTCCAGCGTTGCTGTTCCTGCAGTATTTCCAGTTCTCGCCTTGTTATCGGCCTTTCTTCCGGTGGCGGCTGGTGCTGGTACCCGTCGTAGAGTTCATCGACGTTCCAGCGATTTCTCAAGAACTCTTCACGTTGTTGATACTGTCTGAGTTCTTCCGCAAGGCGTTTCCCTTCTGCCGATGATGCTGAGTAGCGTTGCTCGATATTAGCCAACCTATCTTGCAACTCCTGTAGGGACGGCCCTTCCGGTTCTTCTGTGGCTGCTTCTGCCTCGCTTGTTATTGCGGGTTCTGGTTCTTCTTCACGGGACGCAGCCTCTTCCCGTTCAATGATCTCTTCGACTTCATGTTTCAGTCTCGGAGTATCAATTTCAGTGGCTTCGTCTACCTTGTTATCGGTATCAGCCATAAGTCACCTCCTAAATTCTAGGTTTATCGGGATTCTTTCCGATAAATGGATAATCTACCGATTTGGTTTTCTTTCCTTTTTTCCTTTCAACCAATTTAGTAGATTCCGTTTGGGTTTTGGTTCGTGATTTTCTTTTCTTTGCCATAATCCTTTCTCCAAAGGCACTTCTTCGACAAAAACCAATAAATCCTCTATATGTCCATAAATCCCAACTGATTTCCAATGAACAGCAGTTTCATCGTAAAACATACCGGTTTTTGCCGCTTGCAGTTTCTCTACGAGAAACGGTTTCAAATCCTGTTTCCAGACTTCCGATTCAGTAAATGCTTTCAAACGCTCTCGTTGTCTAACGTGACTTTTTACGTCTAGTTTTTCTGTTAGCACTTTTCTTTTTACCTGTAGGTTTCCAGCCATGTTCCACTGCGTTTAAGAGTCTTTTTTGAGCTTCGGCCTTTTTCTTGGTCGTTTTTTTTGCTTTAGTGCCGTGCGGTGTAGATACTCTGTAACCACCTTTTACTTTTTTTACTTTTACCGGCATTACTGCATACCTCCATAGGGCAGTCTGGGACTGACCAGTGGTGCTTCCTCTTCTATCGGTGGCAGTTCGCCACCTACCGTGGGTAATACCCCAGGTTGTTCTTGCTGTTCCATTTCAGACCATTTCCAGAATTTGTTTTTATCTCCCCAGACTGCTTCAGCCCATGCTTCGCCTATAGCTCTCCAATCAACTTGAGTTAATGCTATTTCAGGTGGAATAGCTTTAAGAAAATCGTTATGTCGTGCGAGTTTATTTATCTGTTCCTTGCGTTCAAACCAGAGAGATAATCCACGCGCTTTAATGTTCCAATCACCAAGTAACAGTTCTTCTTTCTGTTCGTCGGAAAGACTTTCTATCAAACTACCTTCTTCAACAAATACTTCTTTTACGCTAGGATGTGCGCCCATATCAGCAAAGTATTGAATGACCAAATCCTTTGCCATTTCTGCAGCACCGACTATACCTTGCCGGTCAATATCTTCCGCAATGGATTCAAAATATCCCTGACCAACCCCTGTTTTCGTTGCAACTTCAGTTGCGGTGGGGGAACCTTTAAGAGTAGGCGATGCCTGCAGAAATTCGGTAACGCCAGTGTGGTTCTCGTAAATACCTCTGAGTAATGCCACGAAACCAGCCGCCCATTCCGGATCGGCACCCAATTCGTGATGTTCCAACGCTTTCTGGCGTGGATCACCCCTTCGTCTAACCGTACAACCAGGATACAGTTCTAACGGTTTGTCTTTGTTTATTAGCAGGTCTTGATTCATTTCGATTATACCTGCCATTTTGAATTTCAAAGAATCACTCATAAGATTGAGCATATTGGTAAGTTCTTTTTGTATGGGAGCAACACCCCAACTCAATCCCTCACCAAAATGCCTGAATAATACTTTCAAAGGATTGATAAACACATACGGTAGGTTTTGGTGGGCAAACGGGTTCAGGTCTGGTTTAGCCAGGATATACTTTTCGTTTACCACTATAAACCTTTGGTTTTCGTCTGTAATGTTTCCTTTCTTATCTATAATCGGACCCCAATAGTAAGAGAGTAATACCTGTTTCCTGAACTCGTTCACATGATCTTTAATACCAAGTCGCATCAACCGTTCATCTTCTTGTGTTTTGGAGTCACCACCTGGCGTTTCCAACCTGTAGTCGGCACCCATGATTTTTTTCAGTTTCTTTAAGCCGCTGCCAGGTTTATCCTCTTCATCGTAAATACCTGCTTCTGCATTCTGTAGCAGTCTTGGTAAGGTTAGCCAGGAATCTTTAATAAAAAATCCCCAATCTTTAGGCCAGAAACAATGCCACGGGTTACACGTTTCAATGTTCAGTTTGCTTAGTTTACGTGTACGTTTCTGACCGTTGACTATAACGGTACGGTTACTCACACGGGCACTCATACCCAGGATACCGATAGCGTAATTAAATGAACTCATACACGCTTCTGCGAATCTTTCCGGAAAATCCGCATCATTGAGATAAAATCTCACTGCAGGTTTAAATGCTTGTGCTAGGGGCATATCTTCCGGACCGATATAGTCCATTTCAAAATAATCTTCTGTTTTCAGCAACATATTCTTAATCATACGTGATGCACGATTAAGCGTGGGGGATGTAATGGAGTAGAACAGTTTTGCCTGCCATTCCTTTTTTTTGCTGAAATCATGTTTGTTCAGATAGGCATTTTCAGCGTCAGTCCAGTATTTTTCCAAATCTTCACGTTCTTCTCGCGCTTGTTCTTTTTGTGCCGTGAAGAAATCTATCAACGCACGTTCCGTAGGCATTCGTTTAGTTTCTGCCATTTTATTCCTCAAATTCTCGTTTACGTACCGATTCGGTTAAAAATAACGCCCGCCTGACTTCAGGATGCTCTATTCCATCTGGCACTCCACCTTTCATACCACGACTTCTAACATCGTAAGGTTCACGGTGAAGCACACCACACATGAAACAATGATACAACTGGTCAAGTTTGTAACGATGTTGGTCATCGTGAAATTCCCATCCTAAAAATTCCCACATATGGGTCGGGCAATCTTCAGGTGTATACCGGTAATGTGCTTTTTCAAAAAATTCATTGCATAATCTACACTGCCAGAAATAGATCGTTTCACTGTCTTTGACCGCAGTACCTACGAATTTCAAAGTATTACTTGCAGATACAGGCATATGGTCGCATTGCGGTACGTCTTCCGTAGTTTTGATGATTATTTCAGGCATTATCGTTCAGGATTCTCCCAATACATTTTATAATTTTTAGAAAACCAATCCGCTTCTTCTGGTGTCTTAAATCGTATTCTTTCACCGCTTAATTTTGCATGATGCCATGCCGAATCATCAGAAAGAGGAACAAGTCGCCCGCTTTGCTGGTCATAAATAACAGTAGGATATACCCAATATTGTTTATTTTTTCCACTTCCAGTTTCAGCCCAAGACATCAAATGCGTAGATGGTCTATCGGAGTTTGGTAAATAAATATCTGGATATTCATGCGGATTCAGTATCCGCTGCACGAAATTCAGCTTTTGATTTTCTTGTAAAATTCTTTCTACCCGTTTTTTTTCAGTTTCAGGCATAACTGGCAGCGAATCCTTTCTCTGCTTTTTCTATCAATAGTTGCTGTTCGTAATCTATTTTCTGACCACCGAACAGTCTTTCAATGCCGTAACTGAACGAGTCACCTGGATGACTGTGAATATCTTTTTCCGGTTTGTCTTTCAGTATCTTTCCTGCAATGGTTTTCCGGTAATGCCAACCACCTCTCAACGCACGATGCAAAATCCCTTCATGCCATGAAAGTTTTATCATCGGCTCACCGTCTATCATCCATTGCAATGCTTGTTTTATAGCTTCCCTTCTGGGTTCCCAATGGATAGTCCCGTTTTCGAAATGTGTACCTAATTCTTCTTCTATTACCCTGGCACCCGTATAGTCGGAATCTGACTGCTCCCTGTTAGACAACGACGGGTCGCCTATATCACGCCATTTGACTATTTTATTGTAACGAGTGGCAATTAACGGTTTCACCCGTGACCGGATCAACTGTTTCATGCCGATATTTTCACCCCTGAGAGTATCCAGAAAATGCCAGTAACCTCTAGGGGTAATTTGCATAAATAAACAAGTTGGATTCAAACCTCCATCCCAGAACCTGAATACGGGATGTCCTTCCATCGGGTCTAGTTTCACATCTCGTTTCGTTCTATGGGTATCCTCGTTGTATTCTGATGTTACCGCAGCACCGACAGTGGTAAATGCAGGTTTACCTTCTACAAACCGTTGCCATAATGACGGGTTATTCGCCCAGGCTGCTTTAGCCATCTGGCGTTGAATGTCGGTAAGGGTGACATTTTCTCCATAAGACATTTGAATCACTTCAAGAGTAATATCTGGAAACATGGCATTGGGAAACCTGGGATTTTCGTAAAATTCCGGATATGTCCAGTGATCTTCTTCAGGTGGGTTCATGGTCACTTGCACTCTAGGTAAGGCATGTGTCTGTCTACCGGCTCTGGCAATTGCGGCATCGAAAGCATCCTGGCTGATACCTGATGATAACCCTTCGATCATCGGTGCGGGTTCCTCCAGCCATGCAAAAGTATATTCAGCACCATATTGCAACTTACCCAATGCGCCTGTGTCACCAATACCCATAAGTGTGATATCCATTCCAGGTCCAAGCATCCGTTTAGAATCGTCGACAAACTGAATGGAGTCCCTGAGTGCTTTTTTAATCGAGGGTATTGTATGCCGTTTGATATTTTCTAATGAATCACGAATTATTACACCTCGCATTGGTTCTATCAGTTCTATGTTCCCTTGCCATTTATTCAGTTGATGTTTGGCGTATCTATCGGCATGAACTGCCATTGCAATAGCCGCGGCAAATGTTTTCCCTTCACCTTGCGGCCCGATAAGCACAACGATAG
>MUGE01000073.1:0-6306 GCA_002900545.1 Thermoplasmata archaeon M11B2D
TCACATTTTCTGTTTTATTTCATCATAGTGCTATGCATAAAAAAAACCACGTTTGAATCCGTGTCACTGCTTCTATTTGCGTACGGATAAGCTTTTAAAGGAGGAAATGTTAAAATTAACAGAGTGGAGGCAAATTCATGAGAAAATTCACCGTGTCTCTTATTGCAGTGTGCATCATTTTTTGTCTGCAGATAGACACTGGTTGGTTCGTCCATGGGGAGCAGAGCACTGCTCATAGTTACGGTCAGAATTATACCATACCAAAACCACCGACGTCTCGTATTTTACCATTTCGCCAGGTTATCGGGTCCAATGACGACGGGTCACATGATAGAGAAAACTCCACTCATCAGGAATGGTGGTATTTTATCGCATTCTTCAACAGCAACGACAGTGAACTGAAAAACTGGTCGATGATGGTCAGTTTTAATCAGATGGCATTAATCGATATATTATTCTGCGCTGTCTTTGAGGACGGCACTAATCGAAGCTATGGGGGGACGAGTACCACATGGACGGGAACACTGACTGCTGCGAAATCAGGAGTAAATGTTTCCTTTTTAAACTCAACGGTGAAAGGGAGATATCCCCGATGGGTAATCGATGCTCGATACAATGAATCACAGGATGATGCTGTTGTGGTGAATGTCACGTATACCGCACAGTCATTGCCACTATGGCTATTTATGAATTTGGGATACAACCGCTCCAGAAGCCATCTTGGTCATTACTGCATCATCACTAGTGATGTACAGGGAACCGTGACCATAAATAAAACAACCTACATGGTTCATGGCGTTGGGTACCATGAACATTCTTGGGGAAACGTAAAGCAAAAACCCCCTGCCTCTCTCTGTTCTTTCACTGAAAGACAACAGGCGATTCGCGGTGATGTTCCATTGTGGCAGGTGCTGTTAGACGCCTGGGATTGGACGTCGATTTTTTTGGAGAACGGGTGGAATATTTTTGTTGCAAAGATCTGTCAGCAATCACCCATCTCAAGGGTTTTCCCTGGGAGTCTTTGGGTGACGCCCGATGGTGAAAATATCACTGAATGTCGGTATTTTGACTTTGAATATTTAGAGACAATCAATACGTCCATCCCGACGATTCAGATACCCACAAAAATTCACATTAACGCATTTTTTGTACGAGTGTTCCTACGGAATCCATCGGAAGGATTGGTCCGATTAGATCTAATCATTGAGGTCGTGAATCGTGGAGAGTACACTTGGCATGATCCTGAGGTTTCTTTTGGGGTGTGGGAATGCCCCTGTACAGTAGAGGGGACTCTTTCGTGGGGGATACACCATGTCAAGTTACAGGGACACGCAATGTTGGAGATAACGCGAGCAGCGATGGCTCCTCCATCGTGACATTGTTTGATGATTTCACAAAGGGATGGTTTGTGTAGAAAAGCTATGGTGTCTTTGAAACCATATCACTGCTTCTCTATGGTCCTTCCCTGGTTTTCCAGTATCATGTCCCTTAGAGGTTTTATCAAGTAAATCCGAGAAAAAGTTGACTCTCCATTAGTTTTTTTTCCTTGGGACTGTATCCGACTACGTAGAAAGAATCTCCTGTGAGAATCATCCGTTTACGATGTGCTGGACCATTTGTCCGAATTGCTGGAGTTCTTCTGTGGTCAGTGCCTTTGGGAATGGATAGAATACCTGCTCTTTTCGATACAGTCCCTTATGGTAGGAAAACTCGATGGGGAGGTATCCGTCGATGGTCAGTTCTTTTGTTAATGATTCTACGATCGATGGGTTGAGTTTTTTGTGTTCTTCAGGGTTTGTGTGATCATAATAGTAGTCATATTCGAGGAATGCGATGTTGCCGTTGTCAAGAAAGCTGATGAACCCTAGTGCGTGTTCTTTGTGGTATTTCTGACCGACTTCTTTTAAAATCTCAAATGCTCTGCGGATGACGTCTTTTTGCGCGGTCATAAATCCCCCTCTGACCATGAACATGCGTTGACGCAGCATACGGCATGGCAAGATCCGATACTCATGCAGCCAGATGGGGTTGGTCATCTCTGGTTTCTTGTAAAGGTCGGTGAAGAACTCTTTGAGGTCGTTGTCAAACGTAGCCCCGATTTGTTCTGGGGAGGGATGTAACACCATCTTGGTGATCGTGCGTTTGAGTCGTCCTTGGAACAGGGTTTTCAGGGGGGTTTCTTTTTGTGCGAGTTTTTTGAGGAATTCACTGTCTTTCATTGATGCAAGCGTCGGGGTGCTTAGGACAAATGTTTTCATCATTGGTTCATCGATGATGACCTCCGCATGGTCTTGTACATAGCGTTTGTCCTTGCTGTCACAGATGATGTCAACGATAAAATTGATATGCAAATATTTTGTGATGACCTCTTCGAAGGAATGGGCGATGTCGTTGGTCGGGCAGATGAAATCCGAGAAATACTTACTGGAGAGTATTGCAAGAGAAATCCCGATGTTTTTCTTGGCAAGATCTAATGAGAAATCCACGGCATCTTCCAGGGTGTCAAACGGGATGAACAGGGCATGTTCATCGGTGGATTTAGGATGAAGTTTTATCGTCATTGCGGTGACGATGTTTGCAGGCTGTAGGGTAAGGCTGGTGGGTCCATGGTTTGTGGCAAACGGGTTTTTCAGGGATTCCCCGGTGTGATGATGGATGGTTCCGTTCTCATCGACTAGTTCGACATCTGTATAATTGTCCGCGCCCCAGCCGTAGGTGTTCCCCCAAGTAGAGATGATCCCAAAGGAAAGGATATTGGCGCATAGGTACGCCTCTGCTTCTCCAACCAGGGTTCGTTTGTTCTGTGAGGCCGCGGTTTTTTGGAGGTCAAACGCGGTGACGCCCGCCTGGATTGTCGCGGTGGTTCCATCCTTGTTTAGGGTGATGGTGTTCATCCGGGACATGTCAAGGATGATGCCGTTTGATAGTCCAACGGCTCCGGCAAGCAATGTTTGCATGGCGACGGAGAGGAAGGTCCCGTTTCCCCTGGGACGGTAGGGGAGATTGTGTGTCTTTGCTATCTTGATGATGTCGCTTACTTCCTGTGTTGTTTTTGGCATGACGACATATGCATGAAGACTTGGGGTTTGGGTAAGAATTGTCTTAGTGTACGCGGTAAGAATCACAGGGTCGTTTGTCGCCCACTGTTCCCCGACGATGTGCTGAAGTTTTTGCAGGATTGGGTCTGTAGGTGTTTTTTTAAGGGTATGTTTGTCAAGGTTGTGTACGTATTCCTTCAGTGCTTTCTGGACGATCATCGGCCGTCTGTTGGTGATAAAGGAGCATTGTTTATCGCATGTCCCACAGAGGGTACAGGTGTCCGCGATGTCGATGAGTCGGTGTGTTGGTGTCAGGGTGCCGGCTTTTAGCGCCCGGTAGATTTCGATACGACCTTGAGGCCAATACGCGACAAACCCCTGTTTTTTCCCCGATGGACACACGCCGATCCCCAGGAAATCAAGTCTGCACATCGCACAATGCGTCTCCGAGTTTGCAGTCTTCATCACGAGGTCTTCTTTCATAGAATGATACTTCCTCACAGCTCTTCTGTTTTTTTAATGTGAAAGAGCACATCAGAATTTAAAGATATTCTTTTTCTTTCCTCCGAGGTTGACTTGCGTGTCATAGCCTGTTTTTATATACCCTTGCTGTTTCCTTTTTTGCCTATGACAAAAGACAACGCAGGTCTGTGCACCTTTGATCCTGACGCACCGTGTTCCTCCTGCGGGAATAAGGGTGAGATTTTTTGTAAACCTGATGAGAACAAGGTGATGGTCTCTCACCTGCTCGAGGGATCATTTCTTGTCATGGCGGTGCTGGGAACGGGGCTGACCAGTCTGCTTCTTGACGCTCTCTGGCCGGTAATGGTGTTCTCTCTTTTCTCCGCATTGTTTTTCTTGGTGATTCAGCCTCGTATCACATGTAGTCATTGTCCGTACTACGCGGAGGATCGCTTCGTGTTGCATTGTACAGAGAATCATTTCTCTCCGAAGATCTGGCGGTATCATCCCGAGCCTATTACCTGGTGGGAGAAGACAGGTACCGTGATTGGGTTTGGGTTTCTTGGGGCGTACCCCCTCCTTGTTGAGCTGTATGGAGTGTATGTGGTCTGGATGCGTCATGCAGACGGTGTGTCGTTGTTTGGGGTTGTTGGGATGTTTGTCGGGACCCTACTTACCTTGGCGTTGTTTTATGTGGTGTTTTTCTTGTTGTACTGTCCGCATTGTGTGAATTTTTCCTGTGTGTTTAACAAGGTGCCTGATGCGTATGTGCAGCAGTACCTCGACCGCAATCCCATGATGAAGCACGCATGGGAAACACAGGGGAAACAGACCTAAGTTTTTTTCTATGTATTCCTGAAGGGTTGGATTTCTCGATTGAAAACAAATCCTAGGAGATTGGGGATGCAGTGACGCGGTTTTATACAGACATTACTTTTTTTAACATAGTACGCATCTACTCTGTATATTTTGTTAAGAACTCGGTTAATTTTCCTTTCGTCTTCATATTTGCATTTAACAAGATAGTTCTACATGAAGCACAAAGAGAGTTGATTTGATCTGTATTTTCTGTTAAACACATGACGCATTTCATTTCTTTCCTAGTCCACTTTAGGACTATATAATACTACCTCTCCTATAAAAACCATATCTATATAAGAAAACGTAGTGTCATTGTGGCCCTGTGTGTCTGTTAGAACGAAAAAATAACCGTATGAAAAATGAATCATCGCATTGCATAGGAAAATCCAAGGATGTAATCACAGTATGGACAGATATATATCCTGTCTTGTTCGACAACTCCTTTTCCTTTCTTTTCAATTTTTACCGTATGAAGATCGATATATTGTTTGCAATACGGACAGATACCCATGAGTTCATCACGTATTTCTATTACGATTTTTCTCTCTATAAGACTTTCCGTTTCAATGTTGTACAAACCAAAAGAATTTCCATTTTTTTTTAATTGCTGCCACTTTGAAAGCAGTTTATTGCTGAAAAACCAGTATGCATGGAGTGGTTCGCAAGTCAGGTATCAGTGTACATAAAAAAATAGTATGAGGATCCTAGTGGTGTATAGTCAGTGGATGAATTAAGGATCTCTCGACCATCTGTTTTTTCTTGTTTTTCTAGTTTCTCAAGAGTATATTTGTTAGGATGAATAGAAAGAGAAACTCGTTCCAGTAGGTGTCTTGTGCAAAATCAAGACCATAGCTTTTATCTCGATAATCTCTGAATAATCCGTAGGATGATATTCGTGGCTGGAAGAATATCGACAACCCATGTGTTTCCTCCATTTCTATCCCATGAACTTCTTTTATCAGGACGTCATCAAAGGCACTAAGTGCTGCTTCTGTTAATGTACATTGTGGGAGATTTTCAATAAAACCTCGTAGGTCGTAGACCTCAAAGACTGTCGCCCATTCATCTATATTGGAGAGAAGGAAGGTTTTGTTATATGCGTTTTTAATAGAACTGTAGTATCGGAGCCAATGTTTTGTGTAATATCTGACTAGAGTATCGATTGCGGTTGCTAATGATTCGATTTTGTCTGTTCGTAAGGCACTGATTGTTAGTTTATCTGCAGGAGGGTTGTTGTTCTCATAGAAATCCTGGACTATTTCACTGGCGATTGCCTCGTTTGAGAGGGTTGGTGAATCTGTCAGGAGGTGATTGGTGTCACCACAGATGTCATCAAACCATGTCATGTAGGCTAGATCCTCGCTTCCGATAACGACGTCTACGTCGTTGCGTAGTTCATAGACTGCTTCGATAGAGCTCATGAGACAGGCGAGAAAACAAATGATGTCGACGCCACCGGTTTCTGAGAGGGCTTTTTGGAATTTATCCAGGGTCATTCCGATGGCGTTGTCAGTTTCATCAAGGCATGCACCCTTCCAGGCGCCTCCATGATTATAGATCCATAGCAGATATCGCTCTGCGGGGTACTGCTGTTTTCCGTATGCGATAAAGTTCTGGAGGACCTGCTGGTCTGCCATATTGACCTCCCCAAGCTCCTCAAGGACGACCCTGGTGTGATTTTCATCAATGTAATAGATAAACGCAGTGTCGTAAAGGGTGTCTTGTATGACGACAACATTCACGTTTGATGTTGAAGAGATTTCATCAAGAAACACTTGTGTTAATGGATCAGTATACCCGCCACTATAGTCCGCATAAAGGTAGTATAGTGTCGTCCAGGGTTTGTTTGCTTGTGTAGTGAGTGAATGGGTGGTCTGTTCAAGAGCCGTTGCGCTCATATCAGCCAGAGAAACGCTGAGGAGAAAAGCGACAATCACACTTGCTT
>MUGE01000074.1:0-6300 GCA_002900545.1 Thermoplasmata archaeon M11B2D
GGTTTCGTTGATGGTGTCGTTATCCATGAGCCATTTCCCCTGTGTTGAGTTGTAGAACTGCACCTGAATCAGGAGGTACCCTTTGATGTCCGTAGACCCAGTGTTTTTGATCTTTGACTGGTTCCGATAGTAAATCACTAGTTTCGGTGGATACGAAAAAATGAACTCCCTTGAATACACGCTTACAAATTCATTTCCTGTCGGTGCTGTTCCACTGATGTCCCGGCTGCTCCGCAAACATAATTTAGTCAGTCCTGTTGTGTTAATCCAGGTGAGATTAGTCAGGGAAATCGCGTTATACCCACTTATGAGATCTGCGGTGTTCAGTGATCCTCCGTTCCCTAGATAACAAGTTTTATCGTAATCACCGGGTTGTACGGGATCATGGGGATAGGTTGGTTGACCATTTTGAATTGTGATGTCGAAATCCGCTGTCGAATAATCAGTTCTCTTGTAGAGGGAGAGGGTTGCGTTGTCAAGATACGCATTTGAGGGCAACGAGGACGTGTTGAAATGTACGAACCCTCGATAGATGTACGAGGTGGTCTTGAATTTATACTGTCCGATAGTGATGAAATCCGCCGTATCATAGACCGTCCCGGTGGATGCGGTCCAGGCGGCGTTGTAGCTCGTGCTGGATTGTTCGATATACGCATCACTGAATAATGCATACACCGTGAGCGTCGGATCAATCGCCACCGGGAACATCATCGTATTCAAATCAGTGACCTTCAACCCGGAAAGCAGATAGGTGTTGCCGTTAATATGGATGATGCGATAGGTGAGTTTGTGTCGCATAGACTCGTTGTTCATCTCATAGACTTCACCAAGCGGCAATGCGCATCTGAACTGCCCGAGGACATCCCTGAACTCAACCCCTATGTCAGAGATGGTGACATTCCCATCAAGCACCCCAGAACCATTGTAGAGGTTAAGGCTCTGGTAATCTAGTTTGGTGATGAATACAAGATAGGAGCTTGCATCGTTAAGCCCATACTGTGATGGAGGGTGGTTCTGTAACATGGTCTTTGTCGTGTTACTCAAGATGATTTCTTCCTTAAGTCCGGTATTGCCGTAGCTCCAGATCACATCGGCTCCGGTGAATACACCTGGATATGTGATGGAATAGTCATTGGTTTGGCCTTGGCTGCTTTGCACGTTCTGCAGGTACTGGTACGTCCAGTTGCTCTGGGGATCAACATAGCCGACACCCACCAGTTTACTTCTGATAGCATGGATAGTGGGATCATCAGAACGGTTGTAGGTGAACGCTACAGGCCAGTCAAGCTGTGCATTGGATTTGAAATACACGCCGTACAACCCACGATCATTTCCACTCCGATATCCATAGACGTACGCTGGATGATCACCAGTGAGCGAACTAAAGGTAGCGTTAATTGGTATCCACGTCCCATTCTCCCCTTGGTAATTCACAGGTCCGGTAGAGACCTCCAGGATGTTCTGTCCCGTGATTGCATCATAGTACTTATCCCAAGTGAGCCCCCGTGCAACCACCATATAGTTCTCTGGCGGGTTTGGTGGATCCGTGATGTTAATGTAATCATCACCCGTATAACTGTTCTGAAGGGTGGCGATGCTCATGGAGGCATCCGCAGAGACATGGAAATGATGCCCACTGCTACTGTTGCTGTTGTTGGAGTGATCCATCGCCCAGAGAGTATAATTGTACTGACCGGCCAGCCAAACATCCATAAAGACGTATTGGTAGGAATCCCCTGTGACATGCGTCATCGTGTAATTCCCGTGTGTTTCATCCGGGTACGTAATGTTCACGTTCACGGTATTAACGCCGGAACCCGTATCAGTCACGTTCGCGGTAATCGTCAGGTTGTACCCGAAACCCACGGTAGACGGTGATGCAAAAACCCCTATAATCTGCGGATCAAAGTCTATGGTGATTGTTCGCGTCTCAGTCTGGCTCATGTTTCCCGAGGTGTCCACCGCATGCCCGTAAAACAAATAATCTCCCTCTGTCAGACCCGTGAAATTATGATATAGCCTGAAGAGCCCGTTGTTGTAAGAGGCGTTGATCTCCTCACGGGATACGGCTCGGTTGTAGAGCTGCAGCTCATCAAGCATCCCCGCAAAATAACACCACCCTGAAGTCTGCCCATCATACGCAAGACACGTATGTTGCGTGTTCGTAATGTTATAGGAAGAGATCCACTTGCTTTTCGTATCAAAAACACCATCGACATACAGGGAATAATACCCGTCATCATGCACATATGCGAGATGATGCCAGTCTCCATCTGTCACATCAACAGTCCCCTCTACCTCCACATACTCCTCTGATGATTGAGCCGCATAAAGATACGCGCCGTCAACAACACCAAAACCATATCCCTTCCAGTCCTCCTGTCCAGGCTGGTTCGTCAGAATCACCCCGTTCCCTTGATAAGAGGAGACATCGCTTTTCTCCCAGACCATGAATGTGAAATCCCCCGTCCCCAGATCAAGGCTGCTGCTGTTTCCAAGATCCACGTAATCCGCTTCTCCGTTGAACAGTACCCCGTTTCCATACCTCCCTGCTCTGATATTTTCAGGATTCATGGTACTACAGAATCTCCCGAAGTTCCCATAGCTGGAGTTATCATAGACTCCTGTCGTATTGTACACGTCCATAGGCCAGTAGCCCTTGAGGCTGCAGTTCCAGTCGATGAACGCGGAGGTGCTCAGAGGATCAAGAACAGTGACATTCACCATCACCCAGTTCCGATTCTCAATCATATTATGGGGCGGAGTAGGAGAGTCAAAATAAAGCAAGGGGACGATCATGGAGAAGTTCCCTGAGGTGCTGTTGGTGTTGTTCTCTATGTCGGTCACCCAGATCGTGAAGTTAAAGTATCCGTTTTGTGAGGTGTTCCCCATAGTGTAGATGAAGATGTTGTCTACGACCTCCGTCATGGTATAATTCCCTGTGGTGCCGTTCGGGGTGGTGATGTTCACGGTGACACTGGACAGGTTTCTATCCGTGGCTATGATTTCCGCGATGATGGCCGCCTCTGAATTAGGGGGGAGCACCCCTGGTCCTTGCACAGAGGGGATCTCTGGAAGCTCAGGTTCGGAGGAGATACGCAGGATGACATAATCAACATCAATGTTGTTTTCACTGTCTTTGACTGTTAAAGTGACGTTATACACGCCCTCCACGTCAAAGGAGTGGTTGACGATGCTTTCATAGGAGATGGTGCCATCGTCGAAATCCCAGGTGATGTTGGTGACGGTGTTGCCGGTTTTAGCCTTGGAGGTATTGCGGAAGGATATCACCGTGTTTGGTGCTGCACCATGGTAATAACTTAGATTGAAATCGGAGTCAAGATCGGAGACACGCACATGGATAAAGGTACTTCCCGTTAGCTGGGTGGCTTCATCGGTGACGTTGAAGGTGACGTTATAGACCCCCAGGTCTGTGTAGGTATGGGTCGGGTTCTGCTCTGTGCTGTGTCTGGATTGTGATTGATCATGGAAGTCCCATTCAAATAGATGGGATTGCCCACCGGAGAGCAGCCCGTAGAATTGATGAGACGAACCGTTCACCACGTGGATTACTCGTTCTTGATGGGTTTGCTGTTGCTTGGAGATACTACACCAAGGTGTGACCTGTACTTCTAAGATTTCAGAGTAACCAGATTCGTACGGATGCCAGAGTGTTGAATATTCATCGTAGGCCTTCACACTGATTTGATGGCGCCCCAATATTGAATATCGGTGAGTTTTGTTGAAGTAGTCTGTATCACTTAACGAAGTAGGTGTATAGATGTTTGGAAATGTATCGTAATTCCAGAACCATTTCTGACCGATGCGATCACTGTTCGGATCAGGTGACGTAGAATTCCAATGACCTTTTTGCCATCGTTTAACTGATATTGGACCATCTGG
Source organism: Thermoplasmata archaeon M11B2D (assembly GCA_002900545.1). Taxonomy (GTDB): domain Archaea; phylum Thermoplasmatota; class E2; order DHVEG-1; family DHVEG-1; genus SM1-50. The sequence continues at coordinate 3,904 of MUGE01000074.1, forward strand.
CTTGGTTGGAGTGATAGGAGGATCATTACCCCGGGGCTTAAGAAACATGCTGTTTGATGTTTCTGTTTCCTCCGGGGTATCATATAGATGTGGCCAGATGATGACATCTATTCTTCCTGTGGAATTATACAACTTGAGTGTGAGTGTGTGGTACCCCGCGGGTTTATCTGGCGGAAGGGTGACATTGATTGTGTAATTAATCGTCTCGTCTGTTACGATGTAGTCTTGTGTCATGGTATGTGCAATGGTATAGGGGAAAAAATCTCGTCGTAATTCTGCTTTTATGCGTACCATGTCGTGTGGTAATATTGATTGTATCGGCATGGTTGCGGTGATGGTGTCCAACTCACTGTCCTTGTCATCTGGTGAATCTGTTCTGGTGTAGGTTATGGTTCCATCAAACTGGCAGTCTGGATTGACTGTGAAATATTTCGTCACGTTCCATGCCATTTCGAATGTCACGTTTGTGTCGTTTCGATCAATGTACTGAAGTGAATCACCTTCGGTGTAATTTTCACCTACCTGGTGATGTCCACCCCATTTTCCGCTGTTTTTTCCGCTTTTTTCGAACAATATTGTATCACACACATCGTTCCAGACAAAATCCTCCGCTGCTACAGGAATGAACAGTGGCGCCTTGGCAGCAAACCCATATAAATAATCTGTTTTTTTTTCGTAGTTAGTCTGGCGTTCGATTTCCTGGAGAATGGGTTTAATGGTAAGGAGTCTGTTTGTGATCAACCCAAAAGTATGTTTCACGTTTGGTGGATAATGGAAGCCAAGCTGATCAAAACCGATCCAGGCGATAAAATTATATTTCCCTGGGCCGGTACCCTGCGGGTGGCTGTCGACGTAATGCTGGGCGCCTCGCATCCCGTACTCCTCCCCGGTAGTGAATAGAAAGGTGAGGTTGTATTTCGGGGTGATGTTATTGTCGTTGAAGTATTTCGCGATCCCGAGCAGGATGGCTCCGCCAACACCACTATCGCCAGGAGTTTCACCCCACCATCCATCATAGCGGTTCCCGAGTACGAAAATAGCATCGTTAGGACTATGAGTGATGTTTCGATAGGCGACCACGTTACTGCTGTTGACCCCGGGGTTTTCGTTGGTCTGCTTTCGGAACTGCTGTTGGATAAATCCAGTCACGGTGACATCTATGTTATTCGTAATAGCAGTAATAATGTGTTTCCCAAGTGTCCGGTTTATGGAGAAGATGGGGAGTGCATAGCGATTCCTGTAGTACTTTTGACCAAGGGTGCCGAACCAGTTCCAGCCTCGCACTGTGTGGGTCATTACATGGGTAGAGTCGTTAACGCCTGACATAATGATTCCTTTGCAATGTCCATCCAAACTCCATTTTTTCGCTCTTCTCATTACTTTACTGTAATCGCCCTCTTTACTGAGTTGGACAATAATCACGTAGTCGGGTCCGGGGCAACATGATGCATTGCTGTAGTTCGAGAAAATGAGGATTTCGCTGTGTAGGAAATTATCGACAGTATAGTTTGAGCCGTTTTTGATCTCTGAGAGCACCTTTATGAAATTGCTGTCAGTACCGTTCAGTCTGGCTATCGAGCAATTGAATAGCGAGCTGTTCTGGAATGTGTATGTTTTTGTGCTGTTTTCAATGAGGATGATTCCTTCTGAATCTGAGAGGTTCTGGATTTTTTCTTCCGATGCGGGTTCTTCCTTTAGGATGAAAACGACGTCGTGGTTCTCAGGGAGGGGGTCTGTGGTGTTCAGAAATACAGCTTGCCCATCAAGCTCGTTGTAGGTGTTGAGAAATTCACAGGATACCTCCCTGAAATCCTGGATTAACCCGCCGTTCCAGAGTGATCTGATTCGTACTTCTGCATCGGTAAAACCAAAAGTATTAGTAAGCCAACTTTCATTAAGGGCACCTCCTTCTTTCCAGGGAATCATTCCAATACCGATGGGAAACATCTCGCTGTATGATAATTCCTTATAGAGATCACCATTTTCAGAAATGGTGAGACCGTAATCTTTGATGATGATCTTGCTGGAGTATTGCTTTGGTCGTAATCGAAGAGGTGGTATATATCCCGCACTGCTGTTTATATATCCAATGGTGAGGTTCGTATAACCAGTAAGACCACAGGGATTATCAGTGATACCCATATTTGGCCATAAAATAGTATCTCTCGTATAGTTCTCTCCTGCGGTTGCCCAAGCCCGACCTTTCGGGATACCATTTCCACCATTCTGGGACCAATTTACTTTGCGTATCACATTCGCAAATTCTTGAACCTGAAACCAAACCCAGTCATAATCAAGATTTACACATCCGACTCCTTGTTGTCCTCCACCGCTCGCCTCAACTTTCACCGTGTCTGAAAATAAAACCATGCTCGTGGTACTCGAGATCAGCAGCAT
>MUGE01000075.1:0-6295 GCA_002900545.1 Thermoplasmata archaeon M11B2D
GATCCGGCTTTATCGCACCAATTATAATTCCTACGGAAGGGTAGCATACGGTCTGGTGGTTTGTCTGTGATGACCATGGGAGTCAATCTCCTTTCTATACAGAGGTTTATACGATAGACATGACACAACCAACGGTCACAATATTACCCTACATCTAAGGAGGCTTATCAAGATCGGAAGTGTGTATCAAATACCTCAGATACTATAAATCGGTGGTATTATCCTTTCATCAACACAAATAAAACTCTGGCATGAACATACCAACGACACCAAGATTTTCTCGTAATTTTTATAAGCCTCATACCAGTTTCCCCATCAAGATGAAACCACTACCGGATGGGGCGCACCTTGTCTTCTACCTTCTTCTTATCACCACCGCAGAAATCACTGTCGCTTTCATAAGCCCTGAGGCAGGCATCCTCTTCCACATCGGAATCCTCTCCCTGCTCTTCATCCACTCTGGTCTCACCAGCAAAGACCATCTCGGGTTCATCAAACTGCAGCTTATCACCATCAAAGACAAAAAACATCCCTCAAGCCTGCTGCAGACCCTCATCCGGAAAAAAGCAAAACTCTCCTCATTGCTGCTTTCTCTGACACTTGTCCCACTCATCCGGATTCTAAGCCTGGTCATGCCCCTTTCCCATTTTCCCCGCATCCACTGGTTCATCATCATCGGCACAGCCGTCTACCTCTCCTACTTTGTTCTGCTTTACCAACAAAAAATCAAGGTAAAGGAATGCGGCCTACGACTCCCGAGTAAAAGACACATCCCCCTTGAGATCGGCATCACCCTGCTGGGAATCCCCCTGGGAATCACCGAGTACTACATCCTTCGACCTCCCGCGCTTATTGACATGGTTTCGTTTGACAGCTTCCTGTTCACCATCCTTATCCTGTTTTTCACCACAGGACTGATGGAAGAACTCATCTTCCGAGGACTGCTTCAAAAAAAATCCATAGACATCCTAGGGCCCTGGCAAGGGATGCTGTTCGTAACCCTTATTTTCGCAATCATGCACATCGGCAACCTCTCCGCCCTTGACGTCCTGCTTGTGTTCTGCATCGGTGGACTGTACGCACTGGTCGTACACACAACTAAAAGCATCATCGGTGTAAGCCTCTCCCACACCCTGGTCAACATCTTCCTGTTTATCGTCTGCCCACTGACTCTAGTCTAAAACCCAAGCACATCGACGATTTTTACAATCACAATCAACGCAAACATCAATAAAAACGGAATGATCGCGATGTTGAGTCGGTTTGATAAAAACTGGGTGCGGTCCACCGGATGAGATGAAAGTAGCATCTTTGCAATGAGGAAAAAAATCAACGTGATAGTCCCGATAAGAGCAAGCGATGCAACAACCGAAACCGTTGTCGTCGTGACAACAGTAGTAGTCGTTGTGGTTGTCACAGTTGTAATCATTGTTCCTCCATGATAATCCAGCTTTTTATATGATAGAAATAATATATACAGAAATCCTATGTAACCACCTATATATATAATTTATCGTTTTTTCAACAAAAAACGTAATAATACTGTTTCATCATCCCTCACTGAGTCATGAAAATCAGCTACAAAAACCATCCAATGGACCTTTTCTTTCTTCTTTTTTGCAGCATCATCGTCATCCCAATAACACTCCTAAATGCCCCGGAACCCCTCCGAGTCCTCCTGGGACTTCCCTTCATTCTTTTCATCCCCGGGTACATCCTTGTCTTTGCGTTGTTCCCGACACGGAAAACAGACCATGGCATCGACACCCTCGAACGCCTCGTGCTCTCCTTTGGGCTGTCCATCGCAGTCGTCCCCCTTCTCGGACTATTACTAAATTACACCCCCTGGGGCATCAGACTTGAGCCTATTCTTGCGTCCCTGCTTATTTTCATCCTTTGCATCGGACTACTGGGTATGTATCGCTGGAGAAAAACCAAGCCAGAGGAACGATTCACTATCACCCTCTCCTTTCAACTACCAAAGGAAGGAAACACCATCGACCACGCCCTTACCATCATCCTTCTCACCGTCATCATCATCGTCATCGTCTCCCTTGTCTATGTCATCACCATGCCAAAAACGGGAGAGACCTTCACGGAGTTCTACCTCCTTGGACCCACAGGCAAGGCAGAAGGATTTCCCCGTAACCTTTCCCTAAATCAGAACGCATCTGTCCTCATCGGCGTCGTCAACCATGAACACCGCCTTGTCAACTACTCCATCGAAATCTGGCTTAGTAACCAGACCACCATCAACCAAACCGGTGAACTCCAGACCATCTACCACCACTTCTGGTACCTCGATACGCTTACCACCGGCACCCTTCCACATCAACCCGTGAACACGACAGACCCCTGGCAGCCTCAATGGACGTACAATTACACCTTTCATATCAATACCACCGGCACCTTCAAACTCGTGTTTCTCCTTTTTACCACACCAATGGAACCCTATGATGCCACTGGTGATTACCATGAAATCGCAGACGAAAAACTCCAAAGCGCCTACCTGACAACCCATCTTTGGATCACCGTTTCATAACAAAGCACCGTGAATGTTTCCAGAGATGTTTCATATTTCCCTGCAAAACCAATGCCTATTTCCGTATAAGAAAAACCTATCTATTTCCCCTTCAACAATATTTATATAGTTAGAAAAGAATATAAATTTGAAACCGAAAAAAATGAAATGAGAATAAAAGGGAGAATTCGTATGTCTTTTATTAAGAATACTAAAAGCAAAATGTACGCTAAAAGACAAGTAACAACAAAGATACTCGTCACCTACCTCATTAGTATCCTTCTGATAGGAACCATTGTACCACCTATCAATACAACATCAGTAGATACCTGGTGGAACCCCCAGTGGAATTACCGTAAACTTCTTACGATGAACACCACAAGGATCTCTGGAACGCTTCTTAACTTCCCTGTTCTCATACAGCTAACAGATAGCGATCTGGCAGCACATGCACAACCTACGGGTGATGATCTTGTGTTCGTTCTCTACAATGACAATGTCACGACACTTGCCCATGAGATAGAATATTACAACATAGGCATACTCTATGCATGGGTCAACATCCCGTACCTAAGCAATACGACCACAACAAAAATCTGGATGTATTACGGAAACCCTACCTGCCCATCGCAAGAAAACATCACGGGAACCTGGGATGGCAACTATCTCATGGTCCAACACCTCAACGAAACCGAATCAATCCTGTACGATTCTACTTCCTATCACAACGATGGACTCTCAATAGGAACGACTCCAACACAGAACGGCAAAATCGATGGCAGCCGCCAGTACAACTGCAACGATACAATCGTGATCAATAACATCACTCATTCACCAAGTGCACTAACCGTGGAAACATGGGTCTACCGTGATAACACGTCATTTATCTACGTCACCTGCAAAGGCATATACTCACAGACAAGCACAGACTGGATTCTTTATTTACGGAACAATCAACCAGCTGACCAAGGTATCGACTTTAGCATCAGGAACCACTCCTATTACATCAGAAAAGGTGACACACCAGTCGGCTCATGGTTCCATCTTACCGCTGTATACAACAACGGATGTGCTTCGCTATATCTTAATGGAACAAAGATAGGCTTCTCAACAGGTTGGCCGTCAATTCCCAACAACTATCCGCATCTTGGCCTGGGAAACGATTACCTCGGAAACGAAGGAACAACTTACCCGATGACAGACGTACGACTCGATGAGTTTCGCCTTTCAAAAATCGCTCGGAACCGCAGCTGGATTAAAACCAGCTATAACAACCAAAAAGACCCCAGTGGTTTCTACAGCATCGGCAGTCAACAACAAGCACCACCCGGGGAAAACCACCCCCCGCTCTTTGGAATCCCTGCCCCAGTAAACGGATCAGCCAATGTTCCCCTTAACCTCTCCTGGAATATCCCTATCAACGACCTTGAAGGTGATGTCTTTGACTGGAGCATTGCCTGTAATAGCGGACAAGGAAACAGTGGTGAAAATGCATCGAATGGGACCAAGGCACTTGGCCTTTCAGGACTTTTATATGCGACGATGTATACGGTCTGGGTTAATGCGACGGATCCTGAAGGTAGTGGGTCTTTTACACGTCAATGGTATATCTTTATGACTGAGGAGGCACCTCCAAATACCCCTCCGGTGTTTGGCACACCATCCCCAGCAAATGGTTCATCTGGTAATCCGATAAGTTTCTCATGGGGTATTCCGATACATGATTCGGAAGGAGACAATTTCTCTTGGTCTATCCAGTGTAGTAACGGGCAGGAGAGTAGCGGAATCAATGCATCGAATGGAACGAAATCACTTGCTCTTTCTGGTCTTACCTATGCGACGATGTATACGATCTGGGTTAATGCGACGGATCCTGATGGAAGCGGTCTGTATTCACGACAATGGTACACGTTCACCACACAACAAGAACCAGAACTGGGTATCACCATCACGAAACCACTCCAAAACAAATTCTACTTCAATGACATCGAGCAAAGCATCACGCTCCCACGGAACACCATTGTGTACGGACCGATCACAATTACTGCGGAAGTTTCCTCCAATGTTAGCATTAAAAAAGTTGAGTTCTATGCAGATGGAACGCTGCTTGGTGAGGTAAACGCAACACCCTATGAATGGTACTGGAAACCGATTATCCAGTTTAATGGTATGTCACTGACCAGAACCATCGAGGTCATCGCGTATGATGAGGACGGCAGAATTGCCTCTGATGAAATCAACATCACGAAATGGAGGTTCCATATCCTCCCCTGGCTTGTAATTGGGGCAACAGTTGGCTCACGACTGGTCCTCCACACTACCGTGGTAGGATTGTTCTACGACATCCAAGAGTCGCCGTTCAGTGTCTCGTTTTATACGGTGAAGGCTTACTATAGAACCGTTGGTCCACTACAAAGAGGAAGTGGAAATATCAACTTCAAACGTTGCACCGGTGGCATACTTATCGGACCAATATCACTGACCTACTTTGGTCCGCTGCATAAATTCGCAGTTGGATCGTTTACGTTCATCGGGCCTCTCACGATTGAAAGAATTGAGTTACTGCAAACGTTTCAAAATCGCAAGTCTTAAACAGATTAAAAAACAACACAGTCTCTGATTGCTGAGGGGAGAGTACAAGGACTACTGCGGGATGATAAGGACGCCATCGATATTATTGACGATTTTTGGGTCTGTTACACTAGCCTGAACAATATCCGCGGTGAGCGTTATCCTGTTTAATACATTTGTAATGATGCTTTTAAATATAAACGGGAAATCACTCCATTCCGTTGCATTACACACAAAACCATGTAAAGGTAGATCGGTTCGGAACGGAGGTGCAGTGTACCCAGGTTGAGGCCATACAATCTCATCCCGGAACCAGGTATATGTACTATAATCTGTCACATGGACAGCAACCATATCGATTTCATCATCCATGGGGTTCATCCCGAACTGATCGATCATATAATCCCGTGCTATGACCGCCGCGGTTACGGGGTCCATCCCACCACCGGTATCAGCACTATAATCACCATCGATATTGCAGAGGAGGGAGGCTTTTCCATCGCTTATGAGCATGACCACATGTCTGTTTTCGGGTGCAAAGATACTTGAGGCAGTGATCGTATCGCACCCAAGCAATATACCACATGAAGTCGCAGCAAAACCAGGCATTGTAGCTATTTTATTTAATGTCGTTAACACATAATTGATTGTCTCGTTGGTCACGACGGTCGGATTGAGCACTATCTTGCAGGTGAGGCTGCCAGCGTTTCCACCAAATACGACAACAGTCACCTCAATAAAACCACCCCGTGGGAATATAGACGCATTCCCAATCGCAGTGACAAACCCGTTTCGTATGTAATCCAGATCCTCCTTTCGAATGGAGCCTGAGCCATCGAGAAGGATTAAAAGCTGCGTCAGCTCATCGGGAGTCACCTGTCCGACGATCGCAGTCACGGTTAACACTTCAGCCTCACCTGGCTGAATCATTGCAATATTCTGCCAAATCCCGGTGCTATTGTCATAGCTTCCGCTCTCTGCTGAGTATTCTACGAACGTAAAACCAGATGGCAATTGAAATCGTAGCTTTATCCCAGATACATTGATATTGCCGTTATTGTGTATAGTGATGGTGAATATCACTGGTGTGCCCATTTCAGGGGTTTCTGGGTCGACTGTGATGGTAACACTGAGGTCTGAAAGAGGGTCAATTAATACGGTACAAAACATGATAGAGGATTCAGGCTCACTATTGATGATCAT
>MUGE01000076.1:0-6238 GCA_002900545.1 Thermoplasmata archaeon M11B2D
GAAGAAAAGGGTTGGAAACATGAGTGAAAATAAACCAAGTAATAAAATAGTGAGGGAGCTTGTAAACGCTGTTAAAAACCTCACGAACGAGACAAAAAAAATAAACGATACCAATGACAAGATATCGCAAAAACTTGACACGTTAGGTGTCCAGGCAATAAATAAATTATCCGAAAAATTGAATAATCTTGTTGGTACAGAGATATTACAAGAGGCGTTGATGCTCGTGGATTTAAAAACGGATATAATATTTGTAGCAACGCTGGTTAGTGAGTGGTTTACAAGTGCTGACATGCTTGCGGAACACGCAAAAAGAACAATGGAAGCGATGAAAACGCTGTCTCCTGGAAATGAAAGGGATTCCTTGAAAAAGAAGTTCATTGAACAACAGGCAGAGGCAAATAAGTTCCACTTGATGGGACAAGAAGGATCAATCGTGCTTGAAAAAATACTGGTGAATGTCGCCAGCATGGAGAATGAAAGATACCCTTCCCTTGGTCAAATTCCTCGCTCCATACCAGAAAAAACAAAAGAAAAAGAAACACCGCGATCACCAGGTGTTCCTCCGGTACCTGGAGTACCTAAATACACGAAGGACAATCCTCCACCAAGGATGTCCAAAATGGAAGATCAGAAGGATTGATACACATGGATGAAAAAACGCTTGAAGGGCTTATCACTGCTATTTATGATGATAAGACCCTGCGATTTAGATACTTATGGGTTCGTAGCACGAATGATGGAAAATATATTTATTGCACCAGGAAAAATAAGTTTGCATACATGGTAGACCCTGTTAAAAATCCGATCGTGTTTGCACGAATGCCAATAGGAATGATGGGAAAACTTGACACGTTACTACGTGATTTTAATATCGATTGGAGTGATAAATCTGGTAGATTCATTACAGTTGCCTCTATTTCGATCAGCAATACCATGGAGGACGTGATAAGTGGCATCGGGATATCGATATGCAAGGCGAATGAAAATTTCAACAAGAATGAGGGAAAATATTTCGCTGTCGTCGATCTCGCAATACGGATACACTGCGATACCGCAAATGAAACGTTTGACAAGGAATTGCGGAGCAGGGTCATGCAAAAATACTGGCACGATAAAATATCGCTTGAAAAGACCAAAAAGGAAAAAAGGAGTCACTGGAAATTCCTGAGAAAGATAGCGAATTGCCAGTTGAAATAATTTTTTTATTGGTGTGTTTCATGTGGAAATGTAATAATTGTGGAAAGATCCACGAGAATAAACGATTTCCGTGCCCTTGCGGGTGCAAGGATTGGACAAAGGTTGAGGTGGAAAAATTGGAAAAAGAGATTTGTGATGACTGCGAAGCATCGTTACTCCGGGATGACAATGCACAACTCAAGGAGGAAATGAAGGAAATGGAGAAAGAAATTGCCAATCTCAAGAAAGGAATGGGGGATGCACTCGCCATCATTCCTTGCATTCTTGATCTATTGGATGATATTGCTGGTGAGGAGAATACACACGAGGATTATGACTTGCTGGAGAGGGTATTCAAGAACGTAGAACGGATACGTGACAAGCTACAAAAAGGAAAAGAGGATAAAAATGACGGATTTTGAAACGTGGATCGTGGTGCTCGGATGCATATTCCTGGCGATATTCTTCTGCAAAAGATTTTCAAGCAATTCCACCGTGGTGGTGAACCGTGAATCTTGATTTCGAGGACGAGGTGACTAATTATGGTGTCCATAAGATCTACTCCTACCCCGCTAGGTTCATACCACAAATTCCCCGATATTTTATCGAGAAATACTCGCCGTCCGTGGTGTGTGACTGTTTCGGTGGTTCGGGCACCACGGTCGTTGAAGGCAAGCTTCATGGTATCCATTCGATTCACATGGACATCATGCCAATCTCGTTAATGCTCGCAAAGGTCAAAACACACGAATTTTCAAATATAGAATTTCACAGGGCATTTGTAAAGATGGAGGAAGCATTAACCCATCCACAATTGGGGGACCTACCTGAATTCATCCGCTCGGAGCTTTCTCGAAACGAGGATGATGAATTTCTCTTCCCTGTCCCCGTTCAAAGGCAGATACAAGCTGTAAGGACTGCTATAAAATCTATAGATTGTAACCACGTGGTCAAGTATTTTTTTTCAATTTGTACTGCGCAAACTCTCCGTAGATGCTCCAAGGCAAAATCTGGTACGATGGATTGGACTCCTCGTCCAGGATCTACTTGCGATTTAGATTACATTGGACAGTTTCGACAAAAATATACCGCCGAACGCTCGAATTTCGTCGAATTCTACCATCAGCACCCAGAATACATCAACAATAAGATTCCAACCATAATAAATACTAAAAGAAAATGGTTAAACGAGACAATTGACCTCATCGTAACATCTCCTCCATACGGGGCACTTGAAAAGGTCATAAACTATCCAGATATCCACAAATATTCGCATCTTATTTTTTCTCGGGGAAAAAAACCAGTAAAGTCGGATTTCATCCAAACACATGCTCAATTGAATCTCTACTTGACAAGGGTTATAAATCACGTGAGACCGGGTGGACATGTTGTGGTGGTAGTTGCTCCATGTTCATCGGATAATTGGGTGGTAGGAACCAGAACAATTTTAAAAATAAACGGTCTCGAAAAATCAGCAGAAATAGAGAGAATCATTGATCCAAGGAAAAAATTCATAGCTGGAAACATAAAAACGGAATGGGTGTTGGATTATGTCAAACGATGATAAGACCATGTTAGTACCTGCAAAATGTTGCGCATGGTGCATCAACGTGAATCCTGACGGTGCCGTGGTGACGTGTAGTGTAACTCCAAATTCACCAGACCCGAACTTCTATTGCAAGATGTTCAGGTGGGCATGGATTGGAATGTCTCCAGAAGTACAGGCAAATGTAAGGAAGGTGTATGGAAAATGATCATGTTTGAGTTCGACGGAAAACAGTGGTACATAGACTACGGAGGCATAAGCTGGAACAGAGATACACTGGCCAAACTTATCGGGAGGATTGGTGAGTTGGATGGGTGACATTCCAGAGACAGAAATAACCATCAGGTTTGTCAGGAAGGGTAGGATGCCATACGAAAGCGCCGATGAAACTATTAATGTGGATGAGTTTCTCTTCCACGATCTTCCCATAGAGAAGGCATTCCCGTTATTCTGGAGGATAAAACACCAGATAGTGAAGGAAATACGAGAAGCAAAGCTACAGGATAGAACCGGTGCAGTGGAAACCAAGATGGGAGGAAGGCTTAATGCCAATGCCACAGTGGAACAACTCAATGATTTCCTTAGACAAATAGAAGAAGCCTTCGAGCGTAGGAGGGTCGCTGGATATGTTGAATGATGAGGTATGTCCCGGATGTGGCAAGACCTTCAATCGGAAGGATAGTATACGTGCATACGAAGGTGGCAAGAAAGTATTCTACTGTCTGGACTGCTATAGGAAACTTATCATCAAATGTGAAGTTTGTGGAGAACACATAGACACTTCCAGCAATGACTGGGAAAAGAGGAGGGAGCCGGGTTCTATAGAACCTCCCAAGTATTACCATAAGATTTGTAAGGTGGATGCAAATGGTAACCCGTGCAGAATATCTTAAAGAGGCCAACGACAGGAAGGAGGAGATAGCTAGGGTGATAATGGAAGAGGTAATTCACCACAGCGCACCAATGCTGATCTCCCTCATCATCCACAAGGTGGAGGAGAAAACATCATTCCATGTCACTAGGTCTTTGGTATATTCAGTCATAAAGAAAATCCCTCTCCACAAGATCGCCCTCAAGGGAGCCAAGGGTAGACCTAAGGTGGCCTATTCAAAGAGAGCATATCCAAAGTTAATTAAAATAAAGGATGCTTATTGCTGGGTCACTGAGGACGCTTTCAAGGCCACGGATGCCATGTCTTTTTTCAAATATGTTTTTATGGGACCAAATAACAAGTATTCCGTGTTCGTGTCTCCCTGTTCTTACAATTCATGTTATAGGTGTGGCCCACGAAGGAATTCATGTTATGGGGCACAGAATTGCCCGCATCCTGTATTCGTGAATTACCAGCACAGTTTACTGGACGGAACGATGGTTGTCGTGGTTTATAAATAGAAAAGTTTAAATACTTTTATTTCTTTTATCACTACAGCCTCTATAGTGCGAAGATACGCATATTAGCTCAACGGCTGAGCACATCCCTCTTAAGGATAAGGAGCGGGTTCGATTCCCGCATCTGCGACCAAAAACATCCTTCGCATAACCGGAGGCACTTAACCATGCTGGGGTTAAAATGGGCTTTGGATGGAATGTCCATCACCTTCGGGGTGCCCTAACCGCGGGAGCGGTTCCCTGGCCATTAAACCCAGACAAGAGGAACATCGCCTTGGACTACACGAGAACTGATTGGAATACTCGATTGGGCATCCTAACGGTGTAAGCCCCTATAAAACAACCATGCCCGAGTCATCCCGAAGGTTCAAACCTTCCTCGGGTGGAGTGCCATGCTTCCTTGCCGACGGGCAAGAAAAATGGAGCCTCCTGCCTGATCAGCAAGGGGAGCGGTGTGGTGAATCACCGCTATATAATAACCACTCAAGATCCCAAACACGGACCGTGGACTAAGAAAAGTCGCCGTGGCCTGGAGATGTGTTGCTTTGTGAAATACCAACACCGGTCCGCCCTTTCAAACATGCCGCCGGAGAGACTCCAGCTTGGATTCCTTCGTTGGGCGTTGGAGTTCAGGGAGAAATCCCCCGGAGGCCTAACCATGCACGAAACCAAAGGTTCGGCTTTTTGCGCTGGGCCGATTAAAAGTTATACCGCAGCGTAAAACTGCCTTTGGCTAGTGCTCCCTAAAAATGAGGAGCCGCCGGTTAACTGGATTTCATCAGGTCATATATCCATGAATCTTTCCCCATCCCATCCTTTCTTTTCTTCTCTCCTTCCTCTCCTTGATGACCTGCCTCCCAGCCGCAATGGTCCGGCGGAACCTCGTCCCTAAAAAAATTAGAAAATTATTTCTCCTCGATCAATACAAGGTATTCTCTTTCCCTTTCACCTTCTTTAACGAAGATGGTTACCTCGCTTGAATCTCCAGGAGAAGTTATCCAGATTAAATCATCTGCAAACATTACTTCCTTGCTCATGTCAACAAATGCCATCCATTCAATACAATGATAAACATCAATTGGAAAATCCTTTGATATATCAACAAGAATGTTTACCACTGTTTTATTAATGGTACGGATACCACGATATGTCGTTTCCATGAACGATTTTACCATTTCCTCCTGTGTCATTCCCTTGTTATCAATAACCCGCAGGTTATCGAATATCGTGTTTTGCATCCTGCACATGCAGGTCTTCCTGTTATAAAGAGCACAATCCTCATGAGGATAACAGTTCGGGCACCGCATGTCGGATATCGGGCACGTTTTACTAGTGCATGGCCTGTTTTCTTGTTTTGATATTATTTCCATTACTAACCACCTCTCATCTTTCTTACTATTTCTTTCATCCTTTTATCTATCACTTCCTGTGGTTCTCTTGCTTGTTGCCACAATTTTACAACATCTATATCCCCTGGACACGGGGATTCGTTTTTTTTCGGGCAACATTGGCAGCAATATACCATGCAGGGTTTTCCTTTAAATTTATCGGACGATGATATTGCCATCCCACACCCCTTACAGTTCATTGTTTCCATTTATCCATCACTATATTTAGTATTAATCCTTCTTTTTTATTATAAAAATGCGGAAGGAGTGGGAATTTCCACACGAGCACATGACAAATTCTTGGCTGGTGTCAAAATCCTCCACGTTTCCAGTTTTCCCGCAATAATTACAAACTATCGTATCATTCATCTTTCATCCGTTTCTCCATGTTTTCCTTTACATACTCAAATATTTCATCTATGGAAAGTGGCGTTTCTGGCTTCTTACCAGTTCCTCCACAATTGCTGCACGGGACATCGGTATTGTAGAACGGAGATACCACATTAGGTAACACGTTCTGTGTTACACACCTGAATCCTGTGCCATTGCACTGCGGACATTTCTCAGGTTCCGTAGGCTTTCCCGGTTTAAGTTCATCGAACATCTGGTCTATGAACTCTTGTTGCTGTGCCTTGTGTTGCTCTTGCAGGTGCTGCACGAATGCCCAGAAGTTGGAAATAGACCTTCCATCTTGCCTTTCGATAGGATTCTTGAGATGGAATATAACATCGAAGAA
>MUGE01000077.1:0-6078 GCA_002900545.1 Thermoplasmata archaeon M11B2D
ATCGACGATATCAAAACGGCATTTTCGAATCCTCTGGCTGTCTGACGGCATCTACTTTAGTGTTGCAATAACACAACCCCGCTTCGGCGGGGTTTTTATTTGTCATAAATACTTGTACTGTTTATAAATTGCATGGAGTTTTTATGAAGTCTTTTCGTCAAGTAATTCAAGAAGCTGGTGGAGAAGCGGCTGGAAAAATCGTTGTCCACAAGACACCGCTGGACAAGGCGCGCGCGTATGCGGAAAAGGAATTTCAAAAAATCGGAAAAACCCTCGACGAAGAAGTTCCGAATTTTGATGAAAACTATAAGCTGCTCCAGAAAAAACTTGCCCAGTCAAAAGGTGTCCGTCGGGTCGATATGCCAGTAATTGACCCAGAACAGATTGGTGATTTTGTGAAGCATTTGGATGATGGCCGAATCGACATCTTCAAACCATATGCCGAAGGTAAGTTTGTAACCCAACAGGAATTAGGCAAGCTGGAACCGGGCGAGCGGTGGATTGATTTGGGTTATAAAGATGGAAACAAGAAAGATGATGTTGTCAAGGCAAAGTACACAACCGTTCCGGTAAAAGACCTGAAGCCAATCCAAGAAGAAGTATACTTTGACAAAATCGTCGCGCCACTGGTTAAATTTGGAAAAATCACCCAGTCTGGTCCAGTAACCAAGCTAACCCTCATCACATCATCCGATAACTATATCATTGATGGCCATCATAGATTTTCTGGCATGATTTTATCCGACCCAGACCTGAAAGCCAGTGTAGTGAAAGTTCCTCTGAAGATTGATGACTTGCTGAAGGTAACATTGTCGTATGGTGATTCCGTTGGAAACGAGCGAAACAAATAACACATAAATATTAAAAAATGGATGACAATATGAAATCACTATTATCACATATCGACGATTTTAACACGCAGTATGCGCCATACATGTGTGATTTGGCCGAAGAAGCGGATGACTTGTCTGGTGTGCTTGGGTTGGATTCATTTCATGTTCGCGGTGGGAAATTTGTTCCTGGCGATTCGAGCTTGGAATTGGTGATGACAGTAGAGGACATGGAAGAAGATTATCTGTCCGATGTTGTTATTCAAGAAGAGTGTTTGAACGAAGAGTCTCCACCAGACGAAAAGTTAAAGAAGTGGCTGGAAGACCCAAAAGTACAAGCGTCGTTCAAGTCTCAATATGGTGATGAATGGAAAGAGGTGATGTTCGCGCGCGCGTGGGCGCTGTACAACAAGAAAGAGAAATCGGCCAACGAACAGACTGAACATCTTTCTGAATCACTATCTGGTGCCGTTATTCTTGGTGCCAAGTTGGCGTTGGTGATTTATGCAATTGGCGAGATATACACTAATGCTAACTCATTCAATGCAAACAAGAAAGGATTGTTCGCGCGGGCGGTAGAATCCGTCAAAGCAAAATCTTTGTTGAAAAAACTTCAACAGGATGAAAATATTTCAAAATTTTTGTCAGATAAATCTAATTTTGATGACAAAGGTGCTCTGAAGAAACAAAAAGCTTCAGATTTTAGGCAGTTGGTTCGCAAGACAGTAAGTATTAGCGAATATGGACTGTTTGAGCGATTGGTAAAGGAACTTGTTTCCGCTGCCAAAAAAGATGAGCAATAAAAAGGAGAAAACAATGAGCAAGGTTCCAGAATGGGCAACCCCCCCAATGGCCGGATGTATTGCAACCGACGCTGGTTGGCTTCACCCGAATTACGGGTTGGTTCGTGGCCACAAAGGTCTGAAGGCAAAGATTGATTCTTTGTATGCAGAAGAAACAAAACAGGTTAAGGTCTCTATCGAAGAAACTGTAGAAGCTGGTCCTGTGTTGCTACAAGAAGAAGAACAGTCAGAAGAAAAGAAAAAGCCTCGCAAGAAAAAATCAAAAAAGAGCGACGCTGAGTGAGCACTGGTTATTTTGATTTAATGGAACGATTGGA
Source organism: Thermoplasmata archaeon M11B2D (assembly GCA_002900545.1). Taxonomy (GTDB): domain Archaea; phylum Thermoplasmatota; class E2; order DHVEG-1; family DHVEG-1; genus SM1-50. The sequence continues at coordinate 1,951 of MUGE01000077.1, forward strand.
GGTAGGTGCTGCCTCCACTTCGTTTATTCCCGATGACGCTCCAATCACAAAGCGTGATTTGGTGTCGCTGGAACATTTGTTAGACCAGTTGTATGCTGCAATCGGAATGGATATCGGATTCACCAAACATTTTCTTGACCGCGTGAACGATGTTAGAAACCGAAAGCAAATAACGATTGGTGAACTGAAACAGTTGTTTGTTGATGCGTTCCGCCAGTACAAAGGCCAGTTCGAAAAAATGAAAATCGACTTTGAGGCCGTGCTTACTGATTTGCGAAGTGATATCAATATTCCGTTTGCTATCACTTGGAATAACAAGCAAGGAGAGCTTGAAATAATCAGCAAAACGATTATGAGAAACAAAAACTTCAGAACAAGCAACAAAAAGTTGTATGTTAGGTAGGGATAAATATGTTAGAAGCACTCGAAAAAATGAAAGAAAATTATCCAAAAGTAATATCAGCCGTTGTTGGGTTGATTACTACTGTGCTTACTTGTGTGTTCCTAATCGAAGACCGCTATGCGAATGCTGCTGATTTGGAAGAATCGACACAACGACTGGAACAACAGATTCAGGAAAAGATTGCCCCGCTAGAACAACAACTTCAGCGAACAAATGACAAAACCGACGCAATCATTCGCTACATGGAAGCAGACAGACAGACAAGAATCACCGTGTTGCGCATGAAGGCACAGAACGGAACAATCACAAACGAAGAACGGGTTGAGCTTGAAAACCTACTTGATTTACACTGAGGAAATACTGCTATGACTGGCACAAAACAATTCAAAAAATTCGTCAATGAACTAATCGAAAACCGACTTTCCTATGCTACTCGCGGTAGTATGAGAATGGGCATTGTTGGCAGCGGTGCGGTTGATGACGGTACGCTGAATGTACAAGACCTGACCGACGGCGAAAACATTCGTCGTCTGAATGCGTTTATCAAGTCTGTCAATAAAACAAGCCACATGGACATTGAAAGCATTATTTCAAACATCCGCACCAAACTGTATGTGGTTGGGCTGACCTTCCCACAATTTGATGTGGAAGGCGACACTGGTGGCGTGACTGTTACCGTTGACCAATATGGACACGACCTGAGCGATGTCGTTGATGGTGGGTTGTATCTTGATTTCAATTGGGAAACCGAGGCCGATGGTCTGGTTCGTTTGGATGCGCGTTTGGTGAGCGGTGCCGAACTGGACATGGAAGCACAGGAAGATGGTGAAGATGTGTCTGATGACATGTCGGATGACGATGATGAAGATGAATATGCGTCTGTGTCGGATGAGATTTCTGATTATGACGATGATGCTCTTCCGATATCAGAAAGTGAACTGGATGGTTTGTGCCTAGAAGATTTCTTGGTTCTGTTCGAAGAAACCGGCGACAAAGAAGAATTCCAGAAGTTCTTCAATTCTGTTTTGAAAAAATTCGGCGTTGAGTCTCCAAAAGAACTGGAAGGCGACAAGAAAAAAGAGTTCTATGACTACATCGACAAGAACTGGAAGTCTGATGACGAAGAAGAGTCCAAACAAGTCAATGAAGCAACTTTGACTAACCCATCGTCAACTTTTATTGCGCAGTTGACTGGAACGCGAGCCGACGCGGTTGATGAGTTTATCAATACACATAATCTTGATGGAACAATGTTGTACAAGCATGTGAAGCTTGGTGGACTTCCAGTTAGAATGGATTTTACAACAGCACTGGCCGGAAAAGACGGAAACAAATATCAAGTCGAATTAATCAAAAAATTCCAAAAGAAAAAATAATATGGACAGAATTTCCAGTATTATCAGAAAGGCGATTGTAAAAACTCATCCTGTATTGGCAACCGAAGAAGACAATTGGTTGTTTGATGGCAGTGAAGATATTCTTACTGAAGCCGAACTTGCACAAAAGAAAGGCCATTTGGATTTTGATGGTGTGGTATTTGTTTATTTCAATATCAATTTGTCGCGAAAACTGAATACCCCGTTGTGGTCTGTGCGTAACGCAAAAACTGGGGTTATCCTTGGACACGACCGCGAAATTGTGTTGAAAGATGCTGAGTTTGTTGTTGGGCAGGGCGGTAAAGAGCGCGTTCGCAAAGAAATGAACAAGAATGTTCATGCTGGTGTTCGTGGAAAAATTGTACACAATGTAAAGGCGGACACCAATGGAACCGCAGTGACTTATAATCCATATAAGTATGACACCTTCGTGAGATTGCCAAGCGAAACGCCAGTCAAGTCAGCAAAACATGTGAGCATGGTTGACAAAAAAGTTTGGGCGACTGGTATCGAAGATATGAAACCAGAAGAGCTTAATGACCTGCGACAAAGGTCGGAAAAATACAAGGGTTGATTCGATGATTAAGGATTCAGACAAAAAAGTAGAAGACGAATTCAACAAATTTGTCGATGACTATATCAAAACACTCGATGATGCGAAGAAGATGATATCTTCGGCAAAAGACATTGGTGCCCTAGACAGAACCTTGCTGATTGTTACCAAGTTGGTGCAAAAAAAGCACCAGAAATTCGGTGAGTTGCACAGAAAACATTTTTGATTAGACCTTCAATATGGAAATTAGAGAATTGAATGACGACAATTTTTTGATGTTTGCTATTAAGAATTATGACAATCCGCATTGTGCCGGAATGGAAGAATTCGAAGAAGACCTGAATCGAATCAAGTATCTGAAAAGGCTTCTCAATAAATATGTTGGTGGCGGCGAACTTAAAGAACGACTGATTATCAACCACATAATTGTATTGACGAATGTGTTTGGTGTCGAAGCTGCGGTTAGAATAATGTTTCACAAGCTGGAACCAGAACTATTCCCAGCCATAAAAACATTTTTGATTTTTTTGAATTTACTTCCTGAAACTGTTCCGCATTCTGGGGTAACATTGGTCGATATCCCACTCGACATAAATATTGTCGGTGTATTAAGGAAAATCTAATGTCTGCTATCCTAGATTCCATTGTTGCATATAAGTTTATTACCCTGCTGTCGACTCCTTGGGAAGAAACCGAGGCGTTTGATTTGGGTATTATCGACAAAGACGGCAATCCACTAAAAAAAACCAAAGACCTTGGAAGCAAAAAAGAAAAAGAAGCATATTCGATTTTCCATCGTTTGGTTTTCAATATCAAACGACTATTACAAAAACTTCCGTTTGGTAAGGCCAAATTAGCTAGCTTTGCTGCTGCTGCGCTGTTGCTAAAAGAACATATGCAGCCAGAAGACGCTGCGCTTTTTGAAAAAAACCTAATGTTGTTTATCAAAGAATCTGGCCTGTCGCCGACCCACAATTTGACAGAACAGTTTTCGCTTCACGACACGCTTAGTGCCGGTCAGTATTATGTGACTGAAGATACTATTGACCAGTATGGGGATGTCGTTGTTGCTGGGCATATTGTTGTTGTTAATGAATCGGCAAAAACATTTTCTGTGTTTGGTTCCGTGTTGGTGGAAGCAACAGACAAAGAAACCGGACTGGTTGTGCTTGTCCCAGCAAGTATGGTGAAACGACATGACTGAAAAAACATATGGCGAATTTGTTGCCGAACAAAGAATGATATTGGAGGGTACGGTAAAAGTGCCACCATCGCTGCTACAGGAAGCCAGAGACGCCGCTATTAGCATTGTGCTTTCATTAGCCGCACCAAGTGTGATGAAAAATAAAGACACATTGCCAGACCACTATGCCGCATTTATTAAGGCGGTATCACGATACAAATTGTCATCTAGGGATGTTAATGATATTTTGAAGGCCGTTGTCGTTCCAAAAAAGAAAGAGCGCATGATGTCCGTGATGGTTGATTATGAAAAACATTTTCCGAAAAACTATATGCGCGGACTGGCCAACGAGATAGAAATCCCAAAACAAATAGAACTCGTGATTGATTTGTATGGGAAACAGATGCCACCAAACCAACTTGGTGCTTATATACCAGATTTACATGCGATTGCTATCAACCTGTCAAGATTTTACCTGAAAGACTTCGCGGATGAGCGCGTTAATCCCAAACTGCTGGAACTGGCATTACTAGAAGTATCCGGAACAATCGAACATGAACTGACCCATTCCATCGAACATATTTTTATTTCCGGTAAAGAACCAAAACGAATA
>MUGE01000078.1:0-6044 GCA_002900545.1 Thermoplasmata archaeon M11B2D
GTTGATTTGAAAGGCGCTCTATTGTTATAGAAAAAAAATGGCTTAAACGTATCGACCGCACCCAGTACGAATAATCATCGAGATGTATGGTGGTTTTTCCAAATCAGTCCATTGATTCTCATCTGATGGTTGGGTAAAGCCGCCTCCAGTGCCTTTTGTTGTATCCTCAGAAAGGACTGCTTCGTAATAGTCATACGTTATCATTAAATCGAAGCTGTTTCCCTTGTCGCGCAGTTGTTTTAACAAGCGGATTTCACCAATTTTCACACTGACAACGATGACAATATCCTTGTCAGTCCAGGAGTCGTCATAGTATGGCTGCTGTTTTAACTTAGCGTATGCCTCTTGCTCATCAACTGCCTTAATAGGTGATTCGGGAGGGATGATTCCCTTGTTTATAGTAAGTGCAATAGAACCTTTTCCCGTAATTCGTGCACTTGTAGCGGACTGTGTAGACGTTATGCCATCAGGGGTTGTGACCTCGAGTGTTAAAGTATCCAAACCCATCCGCTTCAGGATAGTCATCCGGTCGTCGGTCCAGCTGAGATTAAACGTAATGCTCTTTATGTTTCCTTCTGATATCATGACCGTCCCCTCGTACGGTGATTTTTTTCCTGCGAATTCAGAAATTGTACTTAGAGAGCCATTTCGTACTGTCCAGTTGACCTCATAACTTTTTTCACCAAGGAGTTCCGTCGGCAGAATCGGTGTTGTTTTCGGTGATTGGTACATCGCAACGCCAACACCTGCGACGACAAGAATAACGACCGCGACAATAATAATGATTTTATCGTTCTTTTTCAAGGATATCATAAGGTCACCTGTACAATCTTGTTATATATAGACGATAAGTTATAATGATAAGTATGCTTCCTCCTTTATTAAATTTTTCCTCAATATATATATTTAAACAGGTTTTAATTATCCAGGAGAAAAAACCCGGTTATTTCAAACGTACTGGAATAGAGGCGTTGCACCGAGAGCATTTCCCTTGTGTCAATCCCTTGAGGTCGGAGGAGAATCCATAACGTTCAATGAGGAGATTTTTACAGGATGGGCAGTACGTGTTGTCATAGTCACCATGCGCGATATTTCCTAGGTAGACAAACTGAAGACCCGCCTCTGTAGCGATCGAATGACACCTGCGAAGGGTCTCAAGAGGAGTCGACGTGACGTCGGTCATTGTGTAATCAGGATGGAATCGAGAGAAATGGACCGGAGTATCTGTACCGAGTGTCTCTCCAATCCATTGACAAAATCTGTTGATTTCACCTACATCATCGTTCATACCGGGGATAACCAGGTACGTCAGCTCAAGATGTATCCCAAGTTTTCGTGTACGCTCGCATGTCTGAAGTACCGGCGCCATCCTAGCTTTACAGATTTTTTTATAAAACTCTTCATGAAATGCCTTGACATCTATATTCATGGCATCCAGATAGGGGGCGATCTCTTTCAGCGGTTCTTCTTCAATATATCCATTCGTGACATATGCTGTATACAAACCAGCTTTCTTGACCGATTTGGCAGCCTCAAGCGTGTACTCATGCCATATCGTAGGTTCGTTATAGGTCCAGGCGACGCCTTGACAACCTTGTTCAACAGCAAGCTTGCTGAGACGCTCTGCTGGGACATCTCGCAAGGACAGTTCTGCAGGGCGCACCATGGAAATCTGGTAATTCTGACAATGATCGCATTTGAAGGTGCACCCGACTGAACCTAACGAAAGCACCAAAGACCCCGGGTAGAAATGATACAATGGTTTTTTTTCAATAGGGTCAGTCGCAATGGATGAACAGGCTTGATAAATCAGACTATACAATCTCCCCTGCTCGTTTTTCCGAACCCCGCAAATTCCATGTTTCTGGGAAGCAATGACACAATGATGCGGACAGAGAGCACACTGTACGGCTCCATCCTTGAGTGCTGTCCAAAACATCGCCTCTTTTTTCATCGTAGATTTTCCAATGATTGAGGCTTTATTAATGTTTTTATAGTATGAGTTCGCCCCAGTTCCTTAAAATCCCACGATGCGGATACCCATCGTTTATCTGAGGCTGCATGGATTTAAATTCCTGCAGTGCGTCATCTGTACGCAGTATCACTCTAGCATAGTAGAACGCTTCCTCGACAGAGACCTTGCCGTCTTGGAAGAATTTCAATTTTCGGAACACTCCTCGGTCAAACAAACCAGGCTTATAGCCATCTGCTTTGCCAGTGGAGAGACCTTCAAACCACAGCAGAGAAAACAGAGGCCCCTGGGTCGTACTTGCATAGCCTGCTCTGAATTTACTAGTACCTGATATAACGACACGTCCACTGCCAGCAATCCCTGAGCGCAACAGCAGTGATGTCTGAAGGCTTGCAATAGTTCGGTCAGCAAACCCACCAGCATAGCACGCATCAACGATGATGGTGACCTTCTTTGATTCCAAAGGAGCAAGCAGGTCTCCAAGTTCCTTATCGGTCAGAGTGTTATCCCAGAGGAATATCTCACTTCTTTCAAATATCTTTCCGCCGGTGAATGTTTTATTTTGATTCCCCAATCCATGGTTGAAGATCCAAAGGAACATCTCACTATCATCATATTTATTTGACTCGTCAATGAAATACTGAAGAGACGCAAGGACGTTTGCTTTGGTTGCAGCTGCATAGGTGATATCATACTCATGGATCCGTTCCTGAAGCGTTCTTTGTTTCGTTCCATATCCGTTGTCACTACGTAACCATCCGTCATCAAATAGAATCATTATCTGAGACGTAGGATACTGGTAGTTTTCGATAAAATACGCGGCCATGTCCTCTGCAAGGTACAGTCCGCCATTGCCTAGTTTGCTTTCGTTAGACAGTGGGAAGTTCGACGCTGCAATAAACAGTGCCCATTTATGAGAACCAGAGTCGACAGATGTCGGATTATACAACGTCACTGTTATCGACTGAATCTCTGAGTATTCCTTTCCATTATAGGATCGGGCACTTATTGTGTAGTCCCCATTTGGGAGGTTAAACGTTGTCCAGTCAATGCTCCAGAGTGTTGTTCCCATGGCAGTCGTCCAGTCGCTCTGACCGATTTTTATCTGCACGCTTACGATGTCTGTCTTTTCCTCAGCATCACCTGATGTTCCACTGATCATCACCAGGTGGGCCACCGTTGCCCCATCTGGAGGATAGGTGATGGTCACCATCGGTTCCCTTTTTGTTGGGTTCAAGGGAAAATCTGAATTGAAAAACCCTGAAAACAACCCAAAGATAAGCAAAGAAACAACGATGATGCTAAGAGCAATAACCCATTTGAATCTCATATGTAGTCAGTATACTATGTTGTTTTTATCCATTTAAAACCTTTGTTGAACAGCCCTTACCTGATTATGGGACTAAAATTGATGGTTTCTGAAATGCTCATATCCTTTGTTTTCCAAGATGCTTTTTTTTCCTTTATCAAGGAGAACGACATCCTTTTTCCTTGTAACCTTCCCTATTGCAGTCAGTGTGAAGGCTTTTTTCTGTAACGTTTTTTTTGTGTTCTCAAATCTGTTCTTCCGTATTGTTACCAGCAGTTCGTAATCCCCACCAAAATGCAGTGCTACTGCGTATGGGTCAGGATCGGTTGATCTGCTACAGAGTTTTTGCAATCCAGGATCAAGCGGGAGTGCATCCTTTTTGATTAGAAACCCGACAGGATTGACCTCCTGTAACTGGTACAATGAAGCAGACAACCCATCAGATATGTCCATTGAGGATGTCACGGACTTCTGCTGCGCAAGTAACCGGCCTTCCATAACTCGGGCGTGAGGCTCGAACAATGATTTGGATAGTTTTTTTTCCTGTTTGTTTTGTTTTAAGGCATAATACCCGGCACCTGCTTTACCTAACGCCCCTGTTACCGCGACGACATCGCCAGGGTGCGCGCCGGTCCGTGCCATGTACTCAGATTTTTTCACGATGCCAAATGCAGTCCCACATAAGGTTATCTCATCGGTCTCCTTTGTATCGCCACCGACAATGGTAGTTCCAAACCGTACCGCACATGCATCTGCCCCCTTCGTAAGTGCCGTAAGAAACGATTCTTTTGTGTTTCTCGGAAGGCCATATGAACAGACAACGCCAAGAAGGGTCCCTCCTTTTGCCGCGACATCTGAAAGGTTCATGGCAACCAGAAACCAGCCCATCTGATAGGGGGTCATCTGCTTGAGGATATGGGTCTGTCGAAACATCATATCGGTGGTGACCAACAAATATGTTGTTCCCATATCAATCGTGGCACAATCATCGCCGATGCCTTGATTCTTTTTTCCTTTGGTCAGAATCGATTGAATCCGTCGAATCGCTGCTCGTTCTCCAATATCTGCTAATCGTTTCACAATCATGACAAACCTCGCGAGCATAAAAAAGTTTATCACAGCCGAAGAGTTTCGCGATACAGGGAAAACAGAGGCGGTTCTTCTTGAAGAAAATGACCTATAAGAACAGTGGTGTTGACATCGAGGAAAAGGAAGAGGCGATTAAACAACTCCTGTCAAGTATTGGAACAAAGCGGAAGAGCTCTATCGGGAGACCCATGGGAGGACACTATGCCGGACTCATTGAGTTTGGCGATTATGCGTTGGTCCTATGCACCGATGGTGTCGGAACCAAAGTTAGGATAGCAGAGGCATTGAGGAAATATGATACGATCGGCATCGACTGCATCGCGATGAACGTCAACGACGCATTATGCGTCGGTGCAGAACCACTTGCGTTTGTCGATTACCTAGCCATGGAAGACCCAGACCCAAAGATCACCAAGGAAATCGGCAAGGGACTGGAGAAAGGAGCAAGACTTGCGAACATCTCGATAGTCGGTGGGGAGACCGCGGACCTGCCTGAGCTTATCAACGGGTTTGATCTTGCGGGAACCTGCCTTGCGTATGTGAAAAAAAACCGAATCATCCTTGGAGATAGGGTGCAACCAGGTGACGTGATCATCGGACTGAGCAGTAGCGGTATTCATTCGAACGGGTACACACTTGCTCGGAGAGTCGTTGATGAAGCAGAATTTTCCTTCAAGGATCGTTTTCCCGATGGGTTGTACCCCGGGAAGACAATCGGAGAGATCATGCTGAAGCCAACAAGAATCTATGTGAAAGAAATCCTAAAGCTCTTCAAGAAAATCGATGTCCATGGCTGTGCCCATATCACGGGAAGCGGACTTTGGAACATCCCTCGATTAAAAGAAAAAGTACGATATGTGCTGGATGACCCCTTGGAGCCTCAGCCGATTTTTTCGTTCCTGAAAGATCATGGTAACATCGATGACTATGAGATGTATCAGATCTTCAATATGGGAATGGGATTTGCAGTCATTGTCTCTGCAGACGCTGGGATGGAGACGATAGAAATCCTTCAGAAATACTCTGATGCCACCGTCAAACGTGTGGGATTTGTCAAGAAAGGATCAGGGGTTAGCGTACCGCATCTGAAATTACACTATCGATAATGCTACCGTTGTTATGTCCTATGAGAATTGGAGCTGTTGAGATACCGAATCGCTTTGTGCTTGCGCCCTTAGCAGGGGTGAGCTGTACCGCGTTTCGGATGCTATGTAAGGAAAACGGTGCGGGACTAATCTATACGCAGATGATCGATGCAGACCTAATTAGCAAGAAAACCGCAAAGGAAGTCGAACAATTTCTCAATATTCAGGACTGTGAACGGCCTGTGAGTGTTCAGCTCATCGGTAGTAACACGGACGTTCTTGTAACCGCAGTCCAAGCAGTCGAGCAGTTCGCTGATATCATCGACCTGAACATCGGGTGTATCGAAGAGGAGTATCTACAGAAAGGATGTGGCGCTGCCCTGCTAAAGGACCTTCCAACGTTGGAACGCTTGCTTAAAGCCATGGTCGATGCGACAGAAAAACCAGTGACCGCTAAGATACGCATCGGATGGGACAACCAGCATATCAATGGCGTCACGGTCGCAAGGCTTATTGAAAACACAGGTACTCAGGCTGTCTGCGTCCATGGCCGCACCGCAGACCAGGGATACGCAGGGAAAGTCAACTG
>MUGE01000079.1:0-6019 GCA_002900545.1 Thermoplasmata archaeon M11B2D
TGTGTCGTCATCTCCTCCACCTTCGTAAAATCGTTATACTCTTTTGTTTTTTCTATATAAACATTATATGTTATACTGTTAATTTTATACTATATAAAAATATCATGTAATTCTACTAGAAAATCATACTTCCAAAAAGGGAAAATGCCCGGTCACACGAAAAGGGGAGAAAAGCAAGAGAAAACCTGCCCTATGACACAGGGTTTTTCCGTATGCATCCTTTATTTCAGGAGTTTCTTTGCTGTTTTAACGATATGTGAGGTGCTCAATCCGTATTTCTCAAAGAGCTCATCAGGCTCCCCTGATTCACAGAACATATCCTGCACACCTATCCGTTTGAACGGCACCGCGGCTTTGCTTTCTGCAAGAATCTCACTGACCGCGCCTCCAAGACCCCCGATCACCGAATGTTCTTCGGCCGTCACGATAGCGTTGGTGTCCCGTGCGCACTTCAATACCAGTTTCTTATCAAGCGGTTTGATCGTATGCATATCGACGACACGAACCGATACGTTATCCGCTGAGAGTTTCTCTGCTGCGTCCACGGCCTGGTCCACCATCGTACCACAGGCGATGATGCTAAGGTCGGAACCGTCTCGTACTATGAATCCCTTCCCTATCTGGATGTCCTTGATGTCCTCTTTTTTATACAGCAGAGGCGCGTTAGCCCGTCCGATACGGGCATACATCGGGCCTTTCGTTGTCGCCATTAGTTCGACGAGTCGGCGGGTTTGCGTCGCATCGCTTGGTGCAAGAACCGTCATGTTCGGCAGCACCCGCATCAATGTGAGATCCTCGATCATCTGATGGCTTGCCCCATCCTTACCGACACTGATCCCACCATGGGTCGCGAAAATCTTCACGTTAGCCTCGGAATAAGCGACATCGATACGAATCTGGTCGTAGACCCTGCCGGTCGCAAACACGGCAAAGGTGCTGGCAAAAGGGATTTTCCCACAGGACGCAAGCCCCGCTGCGACAGAGATCATGTTTGCTTCGGCAATCCCCATCTCAAAAAACCGTTCAGGATATTTTTTCGCAAATAAGATTGTCTTGGTTGACTTTGAAAGGTCCGCGTCTAGCACGACGATATTACGGTGCTTTCTCCCAAGCTCCACAAGGGTCTCGCCATAGGCGTCCCTGGGATTCGCCATCTCTTTTTTGGTCATACCAGTGCCTCAAGTGCCTTTTGGGCGCCGTCGAGTTCCTTCATCGCAAGCTTATACTCCATCTCATTTGGAGGAACACCATGGAAGTCAATGTTATTTTCCATAAAGGATACGCCTTTTCCTTTCACGGTGTTTAGAATGATCATGGTCGGTTGGTTCTTCTGCTCACTTGCAACAAGTAATGCATCGATGATCTTGCCGATGTCATGTCCGTCCACTTCCAAGACATACCACCCAAAGGAGCTCCATCGGTCACGGACCGATTCAAGACGCAGGACGTCTTCTGTGCTTCCATCGATCTGCATGAAATTTCTGTCGATGAGCGCTGTGAGGTTGTCTAGTTTGTAGTGAGATGCTGAGGTCGCTGCCTCCCAGATCTGCCCTTCGTCTGTCTCACCGTCCCCAACCATAACGTAAACGCGGTAGTCTTTTTTATCAAGTTTCCCTGCTAACGCAATCCCCAGGGCAAACGAAAGCCCATGGCCAAGGGATCCTGTTGATGCCTCCACGCCTGGTATATATCGACAGACAGGATGGCCTTGCAACATGCAATTGATCTGTCGAAGCATCTGCAGTTCTTTGACATCGAAATATCCACATTCCGCCAACACTGCATACAGGGTCGGAGCAGCGTGGCCTTTACTTAAAACAAAGCGGTCCCTTTTCGGGTCGCATGGGTTTTTCGGAGTATGTCTCATGTGATGAAAATATAAAGCAACGATTGCCTCAACAGCAGAAAGAGAACCACCAGGATGCCCTGATTTCGCCTTGTAGAGCATTTCGATGACATGCTTTCGTATTTTTACAGCAGTAAGGTTTAGCTTCCTGATATATTCTTCATCGTGTTGCTTCAACGGTTCGCCCCGCCCAGTTAACAGAGATTAAGATAGAACCCCTGAATGATTTTTTCATGTAAATACTTTTTGTAAAAATCTACAAAGATTGTATGTCTGACTATCTCCGCTATGCTTCTTCCTTTATTCGCTGAGGTGTTTTTTTCGTATGGTATCGTGAGAACAGATACAGGTCATGATAGATTTCTGGTCTGATGTCTCGGAGAACCGGTCGTCGAGCTCGTGCTTGTTCAAGAAGTTTGAAGTTGATGTCACAGGTAATCATACTTTCTTTGAAATAGGGTGCCTTGATAAGGAGGTTGCCTAAGGGGTCGTAGATCTGGGACCCTGCCCAATACACCAGGTCTTCTTGGTTGCCTGCGAGGTTGCAATACCCAAAAAAGACTGTATTTTCTAAGGCACGTGCTGGAAGCAATGTCTCGAAGTATTGTCGTGTCACCGACGGTGATGCAGAGATGCAGATGATCAGGTCTGCTCCTTGTAAGGTGAGTGCCTTTGATAGTTCTGGGAAGAACAGATCGTAGCAGATAAGTAGGCCGACCGTCCCAAAAGCGGTGGAAAAAACAGGCAGGTCCTCTCCCTGGTCAAAGAAGAGTTTCTCTTCGAATGGACCTGCGTTTGGCAGAAACCATTTTTTGTATGCATTCACGGTGCCGTCCGGATGGATGAGTATGGATGCATTATAGATGAGTCCGTCGACCTTGTCGTCTTTGCATGGCATGCCAAAGACAAGAAAACAGTGGTGTGCTTTTGCGAGGTGTTGCAGGCGTTTGACGGACGGCCCGGTGAGTGGTTCTGCAAGGTCCCTGAATTCGTCTTTGCAGCGGTCTCCAGAAAGGAAATATTCGCCAAAGACGTACATGTCCGCGTTTGTTTTTTTGACGTAGTTCTCCATGGTGTGGAGATTTTTTGTTTTATTTCCTATTGTTGGTCGTGCGGAGATAAGAGCAAGTTTCATGGCAGCACCTCGGTGCGGTATTGGTTTTGATGGTATAATAGTTATTGATGGACCACGTGGTTTTTGTTTTATAATTTTATGAAAAAGCGGTAAAAGAAGCACAAAATATATATACTATAAAATATAAAACTGATTATATTAAACAACTATGGGGGCGAAGAATGCCGCTTATCACGCTATATGTACTCACAAAGGCAATTCAACGGAGGCTTAACATAAGCGAACCAGAAGCACGGGGTTATGCAGAAATCGTCATGGACATGTTCGGCTACGACGACTGCATTATCGATAACATCCTTGACCATGCTGAACGACGTCTGTTCTACCGACTGGAATCCGAAGGGATTCTTAGTACCCGCCGAGAAGAAGCCATTCTTAGCGATGGAACCAACTGGCGGATCCGATATTGGCAATTTCAGAAAAAAGTAATATTCTCAACCGAGCCAAAGAAAAAAATCAAGGCAACGGTCCAGAAAAGTAAACCCCGCCCCTCATATGAGCCTCATACCATTTACTCTTCCCTGCCTGAGACAGCGTGGACCACCAGAAAAACACACTTCATATGAATATCCCCGTAGGGTGGTCCTCTTCCTCTTTCTCATTCGTCGCAGCGACATACATCTTTTTAACAGAAACATGATATCAACCATGTCGTCATATGAAAAACGATATCGATATTGCCCGGTCAGTCCCACTGCTTCCCATAGAAGAGATTGCAACCAACGCAGGACTAAAGGAAGACGAGTACGTCTGCTGCGGACAGTACAAAGCAAAAGTATCACTTGATGTACTCACACGGCTAAAACAGCAGAGGCACGGCAAGCTTATTTTAGTCACAACAATAAACCCGACCGCAAGTGGCGAGGGAAAAACAACCGTGACCATAGGACTTGCCCAAGCATTAGCGCAATTAGGAAAAAAAACCATGCTTGCGATCCGTGAGCCATCCATGGGGCCCATCATGGGGAAGAAAGGAGGAGCCACCGGCGGAGGGTACTCACAGGTGCTTCCCATGGAGGACATCAACCTGCATTTCACTGGAGACATGCACGCAATCACCAGTGCGCATAACCTGCTAGCCAGCCTCCTTGATAACCATATCCACCATGGGGATCTCTTTCATATCGACCCACGGTTCATCGTCTGGCCCCGGGTGCTTGACATCAGCGACCGAGCGTTACGAAAAGTCGTGGTTGGATTGGGTGGCCCATCTGACGGTGTTCCTCATGAGATAGAGTTTTCAATCACACCAGCATCAGAGATCATGGCGGTCCTATGTCTCTGCAAGGACCTCCAGGATCTCAAACATCGACTCAGCCGCATCATCGTTGCCTACACCTATGACAACAAACCGGTAACCGCTGCTGATCTAAAAGCGGTCGGTGCCATGACCGTGCTTCTGAAGGATGCCATCAAACCAAATCTCGTACAAACCATCGAAGGAGTTCCTGCGTTTGTCCACGGCGGTCCCTTTGCAAACATCGCACATGGGTCCAACAGCCTGATAGCGGACATGATGGGGTTACGGCTTGCTGATTATTTCGTCACCGAGGCGGGATTTGGCTCTGAACTAGGAGCTGAGAAATTCTTTGACATCGTCTGTCGAACAGGCAACCTCGTCCCGGATGCGGTGGTGCTGGTAGTAAGCATCAGAGCGTTGAAACGACACGGGGAGGGAAGCGATAGCAGCGCTCTTCAAAAAGGACTTGGAAACCTTGAAAAACACCTCGAGAACCTCTCATGGTTTCAGGTCCCTGTCATCGTGGCAATCAACCTGTTTACAAGCGATGCCGATGAGGAACTTGATGTTGTTGAGAAGTTCTGTTCGACAAAACAGGTTCCCTGTGCCGTGGTCGATGTCTGGGGCAAGGGTGGGGACGGCGGCATTGAACTTGCAGGCAAACTCATTAGCCTAATTCATAACACACCAACCCGCTTCACCTATCTCTATGACCTTGACCTCCCTGTGAAAACAAAGATCGACATCATTGCAAAGAAGATGTACGGGGCGGACCGGGTCGGTTATTCGGTCAATGCAGAATCCGACCTAAAGCTCTGCATGGAACTTGGATTGGACACACTTCCAATCTGCATCGCAAAGACTCCCTACTCTCTGTCTGATGACCCTCTCCTGCTTGGCAGACCAACAGGGTTTAAAATAACGGTCCGAGACATTAAGTTCTCAGCTGGGGCAGGGTTCCTGGTGCCGATGACCGGAAAGATTACCACGATGCCTGGTCTCCCACCACGGCCTCAATCAGAGTTTATGGATATTGACAAAAACGGCAACATCAAAGGTTTATCCTAGACAAGTCCCTGCGATTATAATAATATAGGCTTTGCGTTTTTATTCAATATCCTGCCCTTTCAATAACAAAAAAAGGTGTAGAATGTCAGGTGTGAACCACCTGACGTTCCACTTTATCACAGGATGGTGCTTCTTCAAGTTTTACTAAATTGCCACCAGGCTTCCAGGTCTGTCTCATCATTCGTTCTGAGGATGTTTCCTTCGGGGTCTTGGAACGCTGCGTACACACGATACAAACCAGATCCATGGGTCAAATCTGATGCTCTCACCTGTCCATTGAAGATGGTGTCAAGTCCCAGTTGACTACTACTGTTAATGGTCCGTGGTGTGGTCTCATTGACCGTGTCATTATCCACGATCCAGCTCTCCAGAGTCTCATTGTAATACTGCACCTGCATCAACAAATATCCGTTGATATCCGTAGACCCAGTGTTCATGATCTTTGACTGGTTCCGGTAATAAATCACCAGCTTCGGCGGGTATGAAAAAATGAAATCTTTTGAATATACGCTCACAAATTCATTCCCTGTCGGTGCTGTTCCGCTGATATCCCTGCCGCTCCGCAAACATAATTTAGTCAGTCCTGTTGTGTTAATCCAGGTGAGATTAGTCAGGGAAATCGCGTTATCCCCACTTATGAGATCTGCGGTGTTCAGTGATCCTCCGTTCCCTAGATAACAAGTTTTATCGTAATCACCGGGTTGTACGGGATCATGGGGATGGGTTGGTT
>MUGE01000080.1:0-5986 GCA_002900545.1 Thermoplasmata archaeon M11B2D
CGCCCTGCAATTTCCTTCTCTCTGATCCTTCATCCCTTCCCCTATCACACAGCAAAAAAGACGATGGTATAAACCGTTTTTTATAACCAGCAGACCTTTGAAAGAAGGGATCTGTTTGAGAAACCCATACCGATCCCATCTTTTT
Organism: Thermoplasmata archaeon M11B2D; assembly: GCA_002900545.1. Classification (GTDB taxonomy): domain Archaea; phylum Thermoplasmatota; class E2; order DHVEG-1; family DHVEG-1; genus SM1-50. The sequence continues at coordinate 146 of MUGE01000080.1, forward strand.
TTTTGTATAAAAACACAAAATCAAAAATAATATGCGGGAATAAGGAAAAACGATGGTGCGGTACGTAACCGATCAGCAGTACCTGGACCATGAAAAGCTATATATGAAACATTTTCACTTCTGGTGTCGGTATTGTGAGGTTGTAGCCCCGTAGTGCAGCGGTTAGCACAAGAGACTCTGGATCTCTAGACACCAGTTCGAATCTGGTCGGGGCTGTCAGATGAGTGTGGGGACCATGGAGTCAACTGAACAAGGTACTAAGGATTTCATCAGAGAAATCATCGATCAAGATTTACGAACAAACAAATACAACGGCCGGGTCCATACCCGGTTTCCCCCAGAGCCAAACGGGTACCTGCACATCGGCCATGCGAAATCGATTTGCCTAAACTTCGGCATCGCACAGGACTACAAGGGTCTATGCAACCTGCGGTTCGACGATACCAATCCTGCCAAAGAAGAGGAGGAGTATGTTCAATCCATCATCGATAATGTCAAATGGCTGGGGTTCGACTGGGAGGACCGCTTGTTCTTTGCCTCAGACTATTTCGATAAGATGTACGACTATGCGATTCAATTGGTCAAAGCTGGGAAAGCATATGTCGATGATCTGCCAGCGGATCAGATTACCGAGTATCGTGGGACCCTCACACAGCCAGGGAAAAACAGCCCCTACCGTGACAGGTCCATCGAGGAAAATCTGGATTTGTTTCAACGAATGAAAGCAGGGGAGTTTCCTGATGGTCAGAAGGTCCTGCGTGCAAAAATCGACATGGCCCATCCGAACCTGAATATGCGTGACCCGGTGATGTACCGGATCCTTCATGCAAGCCATCATCGTACTAGTGATAGATGGTGTATCTATCCGATGTATGACTGGGCACATGGCCTGGAAGACTCTATAGAACAGATTACCCATTCGATTTGTACCCTTGAGTTTGAGAACCACCGCCCACTCTATGATTGGTTCCTTGATGCTCTTGGGGTGTATCATCCGCAGCAGATAGAGTTCGCCCGTCTTAATCTCACCTACACGGTGATGAGCAAACGTCTGCTTCTTCAATTGGTCGAAGGAGGTCATGTCGCTGGCTGGGATGACCCAAGGCTGCCGACGATTAGCGGGATGCGTCGACGGGGCTACTCGCCTTCGTCGATTCGGATGTTCTGTAAACGCATTGGTGTGGCGAAATTCAACAGCATGGTTGATTTTGAGTTCCTAGAGCATAATGTCAGAGAGGACCTCAACAAAACCTCTCCGCGGTTCATGGGCGTTCTCCGTCCGCTCAAGGTCGTTCTTGAGAACTATCCTGACCAGCAGACAGAGCAACTTGAGGCGGTCAACAACCCTGAGGACCCGTCGAGCGGAACCAGGAAGATCCCATTTTCCAAAACGTTGTTTATCGAGCAGGATGATTTCATGGAAAACCCACCCAAGGACTATTATCGTCTTACTGTAGGTCGCGAGGTGCGCCTGCGGTATGCCTATTTCATCAAATGCCTTGAGGTCGTGAAAGAAGATGACCTGCCCGTAGAACTGCGCTGTACCTATGATCCTGAGACAAAAGGAGGATACGCACCTGATGGCAGAAAGGTGAAATCCACAATCCACTGGGTCTCAGCGTCGCACGCCATTCCTGCAGAAGTGCGATTATACGACAGGCTCTTTACGGTCGCTGACCCTGTTGGCCAGAAAGGTGTGGATTTCAAAGAGTTCCTTAATCCGAAGTCCCTTCAGATACTGCGTGACTGCTTTGTTGAGCCAGCGATGAGGTCTCTTAAACCGTTCTATCGACTGCAATTCGAACGACTCGGCTATTTCTGCGTCGACCCGGATACAACGGAGAGCAATCTTGTTCTAAACAGAACGGTTGAATTGCGTGACAGCTGGGTAAAGCTTCAGAAAACAGCGCAGAAGAAACAAGCGAAAAACAGTTGATGGTTGATGCATACGCTTAAATAAAATCAAAGATTCCTGGTATGAGCATCTAGCCCCGTGGTGTAGTGGCAACATTTTGGCCTTTGGAGCCAACGTCGGCGGTTCAAATCCGCCCGGGGCTGCTTTTTATTGATACCTGTTTTTTTTCGATAAAGGAATTTTGTACAGTACTAGTTCCTCTTTTAATAATAAAGGAAGCAAGAATGACGCATGGTTTTTCTTTGAATTATCGATACAAGTATATGTTTAAATACACCATGATGAATACACGCGCATCATAAGGAAGTAATAGCTATGTATAGAGAAGACCGACGCGGTCGTTTTGGCGGACCACGAGAAATGCATAAGGCGACTTGTGCAGATTGTGGAAAAGAATGTGAAGTTCCTTTCAAACCAAATGGGACAAAACCTGTCTATTGCAGGGAGTGCTATCAGCAACATCGACCTAAGAGATTTTAGTAAAAAATGAATAGTTCTTCGATTCATTATTTTTACGAAATCTTTTTTTTCTTTTTTTTTTTTTTTTATGATGTATCGCTCGGGCAATAGACTAGATGGAAGATTTTTTATAACAAATGCTGCTTGATGCATGCATGGGCTCATTTGCAGGATTTGGAAGTGACAATCATTCAGGCGTGCATCCTGATATCCTTACCGCTCTTCAAAACGTCAATGCCGGCTATGTCGTCGCGTATGGTCATGATGAGTATACTAAAAAGGCGGTAAGGCAGCTGACAGAGATTTTCGGCAGACAGACCGAGATTTTCTTTGTGTATAACGGGACTGCAGCAAACATCCTTGGGTTACGGAATGTCACTGATTCGTTTCATTCTATCCTTTGTGCGGAGAGCGCTCATCTGACCGTCCATGAGTGCTGTGGTCCTGAGAACTACATTGGGTGTAAACTGGTGGTTATTCCGACTCGCGATGGGAAGCTTACCGTCGATCTGATTGAACCATTTATCATAGGTGTTGGTGATCCTCATATGGCTCAACCACATGTTATTTCTCTGACGCAGGCGACCGAGCGAGGGACAGTGTACAGACCAAAGGAGATTCAAAAGATCTCTGACTTTGCCCATGCCCAGGGGATGCTTGTCCATATGGATGGCGCCCGGTTGTGTAATGCTGCCGCGTTTCTGAAGGTCGGCTTAAATGACATCTGCGGAAAGGTAGGAGTGGATATCTTGTCGTTTGGGGGGACGAAAAACGGGATGATGTACGGGGAAGCAGTGGTGTTTTTTAACAAAAATCTTGCAAAGAATTTTGAGTTTATCCGAAAGCAGGGGATGCAACTTACAAGTAAAATGCGGTATATCTCCGCGCAGTTCTCCGCGTTTCTCGAAAACGATCTCTGGCTGCAGAACGCCATGCATGCAAATGCAATGGCCCAGCTTCTTGCCAGAGAATTGGAACGTATCCCCGGCGTACAGGTTACCCAGAAGGTGGAGGCAAATATGGTATATGTCGTTATCCCCAACCGCTGTATCACCAGACTTCAGAAGCAGTACTATTTCCATCGCTTCAATGAACGCACCTGCGAGGTCCGACTCATGTGCTCGTTTACCACGCAACGGCAGGATGTGCTGTCGTTTGCAGAGGCGATACGAAAGACGGTCATCGAACGGTAAGCAAGCTTCTTATTCTTTTCTTGATATGAGGTACACACCGACCATAAGCAACAGAATTCCTATGACCTGCATAATGGTCATAGATTCGCTAAGGAAAAAGTATGCGAGGATTGCTGCGAAGAACGGGGTTGACAGTTCAAGACCTGAGACCTGTGCTGCTTTCAGGCGTTTTAACCCCTCATAGTAAAGAATTGTGCCAATGCCGATGATCACACCGATGCACACTTGGTAGATGTTTGCGATAAACAGAGAAGACGTTAAACCAAGATACGCGACAAAAAGAAGCGAAGGGAAGAAGAACCGGTAGAAGGTGATCACCCCTGCGTCCATCATGGTGAGGTGTTTTTTCATCACGATTGCAGAGGTCGCCCATGCGATGGTTGCAGACAGCACGATGAGGTCTCCCGTGGTTCCGAACCGTAACGCAAAAAGGTTTTCCATGGTTTTGGTGGTGACAAGCAGCCCTGAGAAAATCAGAAGGGAGATGCCTAGGTAATCGAATTTGGTTAATGCGTCTGTTTTAAGCAGAAAAAACCCAAAGGTGATGATGAACACCGGCTGCATATGTCCGATGATGACCGCGTTAATCACCGGTATTTGCGATAGGCCAACGAAATACATGAAATCAGCCACAAGTGTCCCGACTAAAGCAATGTAGACCAATGGGGAAAGCTGCTTTTTGCTCACCTTTAACACAGGTTTTTTTGTAAGCACGATGTAGATAAGTGCGGTAAGTGCAGCGACCATGGCCCGTATCGCTGAGGTGTGGAGAAAATCAGAGGTCTGATAGGAGAGTTTCGTAAGTATCGGTTCGATTGCCCAGATGATGCTTGCGGCTAGGATTGTCAGGACACCGATGTGCTTTACGTTCACAGCGGACGATAAAAGGAACGAAGCTTAAATCGTTTTTCACCTTTATTGATTTCACATAAGGAATCTTTTTTTGTTTTGATGGATGATTAGCGATGTCGTAGCAGGAACGGTTCTTTTGACTTTGTCTTTCAAAAAAAATAATAAGGGCAAGTCCGATAACGTCCTATGACTAAAACATCGCTTGGGTTAGAAGAGAATTTTGAGGCTATGCTGTGCTATGTCTTTTTTTGGGTCTCTGGGTTGTTCTTCTATTTTGTCGAAGATAAGAACAAGTTCATCCGTTTTCATGCAATGCAATCGATATTGGTGTTCCTTCCGTTGATGATCCTTGCATGGATTTTCGGGGGTTTTTTTGGGGTTATTGATTATGGACCTGCCTTGGTGGTCTTGTCATGGATTAGCTGGATTTTCTGGCTGATGGTTCTTGTCATGTGGCTTGTTCTGATGGTCAAAGCATTTCAGATGCAACGCTATAAGCTGCCGATTATTGGGGATATCGCTGAAAAAAACTCATAATCATGGAGATACGTCATCAAATAATTCCCGTGGTTGATGGTGATAGAGCGGTACGTAGGCAGCAGTGTTTCTTGTATGGTTATTCAACGCTAAATACGCTTTCAGGGATATCTGAGAAGGAATAGTTGATATATTTCGTGTCAACTGTTTCCGTTATCTCTCCATTTTCGAGGATGGAATGTGCTTTCAGTGGTACTCCTTTTTCGTTCCAGATCCAGAGTGTTGTTGTAGTGGAGTTCCCGTTTTGACGTGATGTGTATTGGATAACTGTTGTTGGAAGTCCATCGATGCTCTCTGTTCCCAGGGTGGTGAGTGTCTGGTTCTGGAGCAGGTCCGTGACCGTTTCAATAATGGTAGGCTGGGAGATGACGAACTGGGGATCAAGCACATAGGCTTGTTGTTCTTCGTTATAGTGATAGATTCCCTCTGGACGTTTGATGATGCTACGCGGTATGATGATATCACCGGTGATGATGCGGATTTCTTGCTTTAGATAGGGTGCTTTTTCCCATATTTTCATCTCCGTGGATTCCTCTATCCAATCAGTGATTACGGTGGAGATGCCAAGTTCATAGTATACTGATGGGATAGCTGTTGCTTTTTCAAGGATTGTTTGGATTGATTCACTGTCATTTTGTTCTGTACAGCCGCTAAACAGTAGAAAAGAACAAAAAAGCGTCACGATAACGCCACTTCCCATCGTTTGTTTTTTCATACGTTCCCTTCAGTGGTCACCAGGGATGATGTCATTCTTTAAATAGATTTCCAAATCACTTTTCGTTTGTTTGTTTCTATTGAAGGTGTATCTCCCTCTTTTTTAGATATCGTAGTAGGGATTTGACCTGCCTGCCTTTTTATCTGATAACCATAGGTTTAAATATTATA